>JAYEGJ010000125.1:7744-57518 GCA_034658975.1 Actinomycetota bacterium | reverse complement strand
TTGTCGACGACGATGAGTGAGTCATCCTCGTAAAGAACGTCGAAGCCAACCTCCTCGGGCCGCAAAGCAACGGCCTCTCGAGGTTCAGGGGACACGAGGAGTGAGCCGGCGGCGACCCGATCGCTCGCTCGAACCTCCGTCCCGTCGAGCGTGACGCCCTCGTCGATCAATCCCCGGGCTTGCGTTCTGCTGAGACCAAGAATGACGGCAATCGCCTTGTCGACCCGCTCTCCGTCGAGTTCGGCGGGTACTCGGTGGGTTACTCGGTTCGCCACGCGTGTATCAGTAGCAGGACCACGGCGGTCGTGACCGAGGCGTCGGCGACGTTGAACGTCGGGATGAACCACAGATTCACCCAATCGATGACCTTCCCGTCCAGAAACCCCTCTCCTCTGAAGATGCGGTCTGCGAGGTTGCCGACTGCCCCTCCCATGACGAATCCGAGAGCGGCCACCTCCAAGGTGGGTCGCTCCGTGCGAAGGGTCCACAAGACGAAGGCAGTCACTGCAATCGCCGCCACGCCCATCACCGGGCCGGCATTTTGGAACAGAGAAAAGGCGGCCCCAGGATTCTCGTGGTATGTGAACGAGAGGAATCCGGGGATCACATCCACAATCTCGTCGGCGAAGTTGAGAGATGCGAAGCGCTTGGTCACCAGATCGGTGACCACAACCACTCCGGCAATGCCGAGAGCGATCAGGTATCTGCGGATCAACTGGCCTTTGCGGCGCACTCGACGCAAAGCGTCGAGTAAGGAAGGACGTCCAGCCGCTCGATCGGAATCGACGTGCCGCATGACTCGCAAATGCCGTAATCGCCGGCCGCCATCCGATCGAGGGCGTGGTCGACCTTGCTGAGCAGATCAGCGGTGTTCTGCTCGATCGAAAGCTCTTTGGCGTACTCGAGCTTCATCGAGCTCGCCTCGGCGTTGCCCGGGTCCGGGCTCCGGTCGGACGAGCTCTCTGTGAGCCGGGCGACCTCGAGTCCGCGCTCATACTCGGCGATCAACTCCTCGAGCCGTGCCTTCTCTGCTTCGAGGCGCTTCTTGAACCGTGCCACCGTGGACTTCGCCAGTTTTCGTGCCATTGCCTTCCTCGTCTAAAACGGCGGGAACCCTACCAACGTCAGCCGCTTAATCCGAGTTTCCGGCGGACACTGTCGACGTCATTCCCGGTCACGAGGAACAGCTTCTTTCGGTTCGACATTCCCCTGATGAGTGCAACTTCGCTCCCCGTAACGCCTTCCAGGAGCCTGATCAGCGCCTCGTTGGCCTTTCCCCCTTCGGGAGGAGCCGCTACCCGGATCTTGACACTGTCGCCATAGAGGCCGACGATCGCAGTCATCGACGCCCCGGGTACCGTCCACACCCGAACCAGGACGCCATCCTTCCCCCTGAACACGGCCTCGTTTGCCATGGATGCCACGCTAGATCACAACCTCGAGACAACTGCTGAACAGCCCCACGGCTCGCCTACCATTCCCGGCTCATCACACGCCCCAGCGGAGAACAAGTGACACCACAGAACGCGGCTTTCAAGCGGGTCGAACCATCGGTTCGCTTTCCGGACGTCGAGCAGGGAGTCATCGAGTTCTGGCGGAAAACCGATGCTTTCGCCGAGTCCGTGCGACGTCGGCCGGAGGACAACGAGTACGTGTTCTATGACGGTCCTCCGTTCCCAACCGGCAGCCCCCACTACGGAAACCTGCTGGCGGGTGTCATCAAGGACATGGTTCCCCGGTACTGGACAATGCGCGGTTACCGGGTCGAGCGTCGCTTCGGGTGGGACACCCATGGCCTCCCCATCGAGATGGAAGTGGAGAAACGTCTGGGGATCTCGGGCCCAACTGAGATAGCGGAGTACGGGGTTGACCGTTTCAACGAGGCCTGCCGAATGGAGGTCCAGTCCAACACGGAGACCTGGGAAGTGCTCACCGAGCGCATCGGTCGTTGGGTCGACTTCAAGAACGACTACCGAACCATGGACCCCGAGTTCATGGAGACTGTGTGGTGGGTCTTCAAGCAGCTTTGGGACAAGGGTCTCATCTACAAAGACTTCAAGGTCCTCCCCTATTCATACGGAGCCACGACCCCGCTCTCCAACTTCGAAGCCAACCTCGACTACCGCGACACCGAAGACCCGTCCATCACGGTCCGCCTCGACATCGTGGAAGGCAACCAGACCGTCGAGACCGGAGATCGACTGGTGATCTGGACCACAACGCCGTGGACGCTCCCGGGGAACCTCGCGGTGGCTGTCGGGAGCGACATCGAGTACGCCCGCGTCGCTGACAACGGAGACCACTACTGGATCGCCACGGAGCGGGCAGCGACTGTCTTCGGAGAAGACCCGCTGATCGTTTCCACCGCTCGGGGAAGCGATCTCCTCGGTGCCGGCTACGAACCTCCTTTCGGCTACTTCGAAGAGGAGCGTGACCGGGGAGCCTTCCGCATCATCGAATCCGAAGACGTGACCACTGAGGAGGGCACCGGCTTGGTTCACATGGCTCCCGCCTATGGGGAAGCCGACTTCGTCGCCATCCAAAACGCAGGGTTGAGTGTGATGGTCGACCCCGTTGATCCCGAAGGGTCCTTCACTCACCTGGTTCCAGACGTGGCCGGCCAGAACATCAAGGAAGCCGACAAGGAGTTGATTCGCCTCCTCTCCGAATCAGGCAAGCTCGTGAAGTCATCGAGGATCAACCACTCCTACCCCTTCTGCTATCGGACTGGCACCCCTCTCATCTACAAGGCCATCCCCACGTGGTTTGTTGCAGTCGAATCGTTCAAGGACCGCATGGTGGAGCTCAACGAGCAAGTCCACTGGGTTCCGAGCCACGTGGGACAACGCCGCTTTGGCAATTGGCTGGCAGGAGCCCGTGACTGGGCCATCAGCCGGAATCGTTATTGGGGCTCATGTATCCCGATCTGGGAATGCGACGAGTGCACAGAACAGACGGCCATCGGGTCGCTCGACGAGTTGGAGGCGCTTTCGGGCCAGCGTCCCGCTGATCTTCACAGCCACATCATCGACAAGATCCAATGGGATTGCTCATCGTGCGACGGCGAGATGGTGCGGGTGCCTGAGGTTCTCGACTGTTGGTTCGAATCGGGGGCGATGCCCTATGGAAAGCTCCACTATCCATTCGAGAACAAGGAGCGCTTCGATTCCACATATCCCGCTCAGTTCATCGCAGAAGGGCTCGACCAGACGAGAGGCTGGTTCTACACCCTCATGGTGCTTTCCACGGCTCTGTTCGACACTCCTGCGTTCCAGAACTGCGTCGTCAACGGTCTGATCCTCGCCGAGGACGGCCGCAAGATGTCGAAGAGCCTCAAGAACTACACCGACCCCTCAGAGATCTTCGACGAGTTGGGAGCCGATGCTCTCAGGGCCTTCCTGATCAATTCGCCTGTCCTCCGGGCCGAACCCCTCAGGTTCTCCAAGGAAGGCGTAGCCGAGGTGGTGCGAACGGTGCTGCTCCCGATGTGGAACACCTACAGCTTCTTCACGACCTATGCCGAGGCCGACGGAATCACCATCGCAGACCTCCAATCGGCTCCGGCCGTGGAGGACCGGCCCGAGATGGACCGCTGGATCCTCTCGGTGCTCCAGAGCCTCATCGAAGACGTCAACACACAGATGGAGGGCTACTACCTCTACAACGTCGTACCGCCGACCCTCGGCTTCATCGACCACCTGACCAACTGGTACGTGCGTCGGTCGAGACGTCGATTCTGGCGATCAAGGGGCGAGAGCGGAACGGGCGACGCCGACAAGCTCGCCGCATTTGCCACGCTCTACGAGGTCCTGACCCGATTCATGGAAGTTCTGGCTCCGGTCCTTCCGTTCATCACCGAGCACGTCTATCAGGATCTGGTCGCCCGCCACCATCCCGAGGCGCCGACCAGCGTTCATCATCGTGACTTCCCGGTTTCCGACGACGCCTTGATCGATGCCGAACTGGAAACGTCGATGGCCCACGTACGAGAAGTGGTGCGATTGGGACGGAACCTCCGCAAGAAGGAGGGACATCGAGTGAGACAACCTCTCGCCAGGCTCACCATCCTGACCCGAGATGATGCCGTCGCCGCAGCTGTGGATGAGCACCGCGACATCATCTCGGACGAGTTGAACGTGAGGGAAGTCGAAGTCTCGGCGGATGAGGGGGCGCTCGTCAACCTCTCCGCCAAGGCCGATTTCCGCAAGCTCGGCCCTGTTCTCGGATCTGGAATGGGCGAGGCAGCCAAGGAAATAGCCGGCTTCTCGTCCGACGATGTTGAACGCCTGCTTGACGGAGGAACCATCGAGCTTGCGGACATCACGATCGGCCTGGACGAAGTGATCATTGAACGCACTGCCGTCGAAGGAACGATCGTCGAGACAGGGCCGGAATTCGCCTGTGCTCTCGACACCACTCTCACGGAGGAACTGCTTCAAGAGGGTCTTGCTCGTGAGATCGTCAGCCGGGTTCAGAATCTCCGCAGGGAGTCCGGACTCCAGGTCAGCGACCGAATCAATCTGGCCTGGTTCTCGGAAGCCTCCAACATCGATGCCGCCATCGTCGCATTCGGCGATCACATCGCCGGTGAGGTCCTCGCCGAAACAGTCATCAAAGCTTCAGAGGCCGCCGGATCGGTCTTCAACATCGATGGGACCGAGGTGTGGCTCGAGGTGTCGCCCTCCTAGAGAGCGGGCTCTTAGGGTCTCTCGCGTGCAATCCGTCGGCCTGAGACCGACGCGTTGCACTCCGGTCGTGTGAGACTCAGCCGAGGTCGTCCTCATGGTCGGGGGTCGTGACGTCGCTCGCTCTTCCAAATGCGCCGGGGACGTGTCTGCCATCGCCTTCATTGGCCTTGTCATCATCGCCGGATGATTCTTCTTCGTCCGGAGTCTCATCAGAGGCCTCGTCGTCATCGTCGGAGGCTTCGTCGTCGCTACCCCCGGCATCTGCCGCGTAATCGTCCGAGCCAACCCCGCCAAGGGCATCATCCATCTCGTCGAGACGATCGGCCACCGCGGTGGCCAACACAGCAAGCTGCGTCCGCACAGCGGCCACCCTTTCCGATAACTCGCTCATCTCGGCAGCGGCCTCGGCCTTCTTGGTATCTCGCTCGTCGGACCACGACTCGGCGTCGACCTTGGCGTCTTCGACCAGCTTGTCGGCTTCGGTCTTCGCATCCTCCAACATGGTGTCGGCCGCGGCCTGGGCAGCTATCAGTGCCCGCCCGACGGCACTCTCGTCGACTGTGGGGGCGGGTGTCGGAGCAGGGACGGCCGGAGTTGCAGCAGATTCGGCCTTGGCCTGTTCGAGCTGCTCGGATAGCTCGCGGAGGGTCGCCACGACATCGTCGAGGAAATCGTCGACCTCATCAAGGTCATACCCTCGCAGGGCCGTCGAGAAGGTCTTCTGTTCTACTTCTGAGGGTGTGAGTGCCATTGTCTAAAGCCTTTCGTCCATCGCAGACTACGAACCGATCGCCTCCCCTCCAAGAATCAGAAGATGCCACCCAGCAAACGGAGCCCGATCAGCAGGATAATGGGGGAAAGATCGAGCGCTCCGCCACCGAGTCGCACCGGTGGGACAACCCGCCGAATCGGCAGTATCACCGGATAGATGATTCGGTCCAGAAACAGTTGCATCCGGCCGAGGGGGTGGCTGGACGAGGTGGGGATCCAGGAGAGAATCACCCAGGCGAAAACGGCATAGAAGTAGACATCGATTATCGCGCCGATGACTCCGCGGATGCTCACCGGCTATTCGATGTCGTCGAGTTCATAGGCCCCGAGTGAGGAAAGACGTCGTTTCTCGTCGCGACTGAGGGTCACCCGCGGTGGGAGCACCGCCACCAGTCCGTCGCCGACACGCCTCATAGAACCGTCGAGGGCATAGATCAAGCCTGATGAGAAGTCGACGACTCGGCGGACCAGATCCGGATCGGCCTGACGCATGTCCAGGACTACCGGCGTGCGATCGCGAACGCGATCGGCAAGGGTCCTTGCATCGGAGAACTCCTCGACGACGAGGATGTCTGACTGCACTTCGACGGGACGAACTCCCGCCACCGAATGTGTCGGTTGAACGGTGCGCCCCTGCGGCCGAGTGGCCGCGCGCGACGTTGGAGGCGGCTCGACGCGTCGACCTTCTGGAACAGACTCGACACCATTACGGAAGTTCGGTGCTTCAGGAGCGGCTGCGCCCATCTGCTCGCCCACTTCGACGTCGATCTGGTCTTCATCGACCAGACCTAGATACACGAGTGCTTTGGAAAACAGGGAGGACATGGAGGGACTCCGTGGTCAGTTACGGGGACCAAAGATAGCCCGTCCCACGCGAATGATCGAAGCGCCCTCCTCCACGGCAACCTCGAAGTCGTCGGTCATCCCCATGGAAAGCTCCCTCACAGACGGGTATTCGGCGACAAGCCGGTCCCTCAAGTCTCGGAGGGCGGCGAAGTGACGGCGACTGTCGTCGGGCGACTCAGGAACTGGAGGAATCGCCATCAAACCCTCCACTTCGAGTCCCATCTCAACCAGTTTGCCGACGACCTCCGGTGTCTCAGCAACAGTGACGCCCGACTTCTGTGGCTCGTCTCCGACGTTGACCTGGACCAGGACCGGCGGCGGCATGCCTATTCCCTTCATCCACGCGCCGGCAAGTGATATCCGGTCCATCGAGTGAAGCAGGTACGCCACGGGCCGAACCACCCGTGCCTTGTTCGACTGAAGTGAGCCGACGAAGTGCCAGCGGATGTCGTCCGGGAGTTCCGGAACCTTCTCGACCAACTCCTGTGCCCGATTCTCGCCAAAGTCTCTATGACCTTGGTCGTAGACCTCCATGATCTCCGCTGTGCTCTTGGTCTTGGAGACAGCCACCAGCGTGATGCCGGCAACATCCCGGCCGGCCCGACTAGCCGCCCCGGCCAAACGCTCGGCGACTTGGTGATAACTCACGTCAGCCACCCAACTGTCGCCAATCGCTCCAATGTCCCCGAACCTCGGTGGCTGAACCAGCCCTCGTCGTGTCGTGTGCAGTCGGAGACACCCCAGACCTCCAGCCCTTCCAACTCCCGATCGATGAACCGAGGGAGATCGACCGAGTTCGTGCCCCAGGTCGTCATGGCTGCATCTTCGGGAAACTCGGCGAGGACGTCCTCTCCGACTTCGAAACAGCAGCCGGCGATGCCGGGCCCCATGGCTGCCCGGGTCACAGGCTCGCCGTAATTGCTCATCTCGGCGCGAAGCGCAGAGACAATCCCCGACCGAGCGCCACGCCATCCAACGTGGGCCACCCCCGTCGAGGAGGCTGACGCCAAGACCACTCCGTAGCAATCGGCCGTGAAAACGGCCAGTGGCAGGTCGCGCACCGTCGTCCAGATGGCGTCGGCTTCACCGAGCAGACCGGGTGCCGAAGCTCTCACAACACGACTTCCGTGCACCTGAGTGACCGTGGCCCAATCCGCAGAAATGCCCAGCGCCTCGCTGAGCGAGGCGCGTGCGTCGAGGCTTCCTCTGATATCGCCATCGGAAGCCTCGCTGAATGCTGCCCCTCCATCAAGTGTTCTGGCCACAAACGTTGCCGATGTTCAGGGCGAGGCAGGGACGTCTCTGGCAAGGACGCAGGCCGAAGGCGCACCCGTCCGTTCGTCGAGGACGAGGACACAGCCAGGGGCGTCACTGGCCGTCCTGAACGCGGCAAACGTTGGTGGTCGGGGCACTAGGGGCGGGCGAATCATCCTTGGACGAAACTCGGGATGTCGAGAGTGTCGTCTCCGGCGTCTGATGATTTCGAGGCCGCGCCCTCGCTGCGACTGGATCGGTTGGGGCGGCGACGACCCTCGAATCCGGCGGCGATGACCGTGATCTTCATCTCCTCGGCGAGATCGTCGTCAACGATGGCTCCGAAGATGATGTCTGCCTCGGCGTCGGCATGGTCGGCAACCACCCTCGCCGCTTCGGTGGCCTCATGGAGCGTCATGGACGACGGGCCTGAAACCGAGAGCAAGACGCCCTTGGCTCCATCCATAGAGCTTTCGAGCATCGGGCTCGAAATAGCGCGCTCGGCCGCCTGACTCGCCCGATTCTCACCTGTGGCCCGGCCGATCCCCATCACAGCGGACCCAGCGTCCGACATGATCGTCCTCACATCCGCGAAGTCGACATTGATGAGACCGGGGGTTGTGATCAGATCTGTGATCCCGGTCACACCACTCATCAGAACCTCGTCGGCGAGACGGAACGTCTCGGCGATGGGGGCTGTCGGGTCGCCCACGTCGAGCAGCCGATCGTTGGGAATGACGATGAGAGTGTCGACAGCCTCCTTGAGCGAATCGATGCCCTGCTCGGCGTAGACAGCCCTCCGTCTGCCCTCGAACCCAAAGGGACGGGTCACCACACCGACGGTAAGGGCGCCAACGGACCGCGCCACCTCGGCAACGACGGGTGCTCCACCGGTTCCGGTTCCACCACCCTCACCTGCTGTGATGAAGACCATGTCCGAACCCTTGAGCGTGTCTTCCAATTCGGAACGATGCTCCTCGGCGGCAGCGCGGCCGATCTCCGGGTTGGCTCCGGCGCCAAGGCCCCTCGTCACCTCGCGCCCGATATCGAGCTTGACATCTGCGTCACTCATGAGGAGAGCCTGGGCGTCGGTGTTGAGAGCGATGAACTCGACCCCGCGCACACCGGCATCGACCATCCGGTTGATGGCGTTGACACCGCCGCCACCGATGCCGACAACCTTGATCACAGCTAAATAGCCGCCACTTGCACTACTCACGGGTTACCTCCACATTCATATTGATCGAAAACCGAAAGCTGAAGTAGAGGTTTACCGTTTGTCACCCGTTAAGTAAACCCCCAATGTTTAAGGTTTTAGTTGACCCTTAAGGTTGATCGTCTTCGTTGTCTGGTGCCACGGCCTCGCCGTCATCAGAGGGCAACGCGGGAGGGCTGACCGCCGGATGGGAAGGTGCAATGAGGATGATTGTCGAATTCTCCGGAACCGACTCGTTGAGTATCGCCTCGAGGCTCAGAGCCTTGGCCCTCATCTCAACGGGACGCCCCAAGCGGACCTCGACACCGGAGGCGACAACCCACAACTCCCCTGCCTCGACCCTCATCTCCAGTCCGGGATACAGCAAAGGCGTCAATGTCTCGACGAACTCCGCCGCCCCCAGTACGAAAGGCGATTTCTCGGCCTCGGTGTCGGCGATTCCCTGGAGCCGAATCTTGGGGAGCGACCCGTCGGGGATCTGAGCGCTCGGTACGGAAACGCCCTCGATGTCACGACGGCTCCAACCGCCCGAAGTCTGGAACCAGGCGACCGGCTTTCGCTCCTCGATACGGACGATTACCTCATCTGGCCAGTCGAGATGAACCCGAGCCTCCCTGACCCACGGATCGGCTGCAAGCGCCTGCTCCACCTGGCCAGCCCGGAGCGTGATCAGCGGCGTGCCGGCGATCACCCGATGCTCACTGAGAATCTGGTTCGCGTCGCTGAGAACTATTCCGGCCGTGCGAACCTGATTGATGCTCATCCATGGCGACAACACCGCCCACACCAGCGCACCGGCTACCAGCGTCAGAGCGAGAAACTTGAGCAGCCGACCGACACTTCTCTTGGCGCGATCTTCGGCAACCGCCTTGCGGCGCTCGATGAGCCTCGGATCAATCGTCATTCTTCAAACCCCACAAACTGAATCTCGGGCTCAAGGATGGTTTGACTCATCTCGAAAACGCGGTCTTTGACCAACTGAACCAGTTCGTAGATATCGGCCGATGTCGCACCGGCACCGGCAACGAAGAAATTGGCGTGCTTGTGAGAGACAGAAACATCACCGACAGCAAGGCCCTTGAGCCCCAGATTGTCGATCAGCTCCCCTGCCGACTTCCCGGAGGGATTCTTGAAGACGCTCCCTGCATTCAGGGTGCCGCCCGGCTGGTTGTCCCGACGCCAGCGGGTGATCCTCCGTAACTCGGCCCGTCCCCTCTCGACATCACCGGCGCCGGCCTCGAATCTGGCGCCGACGACAAGATCTCGCGGAGCGAGATTCGAGTGTCGGTACGAGTGCTCGAGATCGATTGAAGTGGCCTTCCTCATCCTTCCGTTACCGAGATCGAGAATCGTCGTGTCCACCAGTCGATCCGAGGTCTCCACCCCGAAACAGCCGGCGTTCTGGCGTATCGCTCCCCCCACAGAGCCGGGAACCCCCACAAAGAATTCCAGTCCGGTCAAACCGGCCTCGACGCTTGCTCTGGCCAGCCGAGGCAGCGGAACCGAAGCCCCGGCCGCGATCGTGGTCCCTTCAATCTCGATGGCCCCGAAACCACGCCCAAGACTGATTACGAGCCCGTCGAACCCGGCATCGGAAACAACGAGATTCGATCCGCGTCCCAGCACGAGAACGTCATTGTCGGCAAACAGCCTGGAGTCGACCAGTGCGTCCAGGTCCACCCGGTTCTCGACAACGGCGAAGAGCCGGGCCGGACCTCCCGACTTGTAGGTAGTCAGCGGGCCGAGCGGCACGTCAAGCTCCAAGATTCCCTTCTTGACGAGCTCGTCGACCGTGTTCATCGCTCGCCCAGCCTCACTGCGAGCTCGCCTGGAAGAAGCGTGATATCACCAGCTCCCATGGAGAGGACCAGATCGCCATCCTGAACGAGCGGAAGCAGATAATCGGCTAGATCCGACCTGTGGGGCACATACGTGACATCTGCGCCGGCCTCGAATGCTGCATCGACGATCAGCTCACCCGTCACCCCAGGGACGGGGATTTCTCGTGCCCCGTAGACGTCGGTCACGATGACTTTGTCGGCAGCGGCCAGCGCCTGGCCGAACTCTTCGTGGAACATTTCCGTTCTCGAGTACAGATGAGGCTGGAACACTGCCCAGACCCTCCCCGGGACAACGCCCTCAGCTGCATCAAGAGTTGCCTTCACCTCTGTTGGATGGTGGGCATAGTCGTCCACCAGCATCACACCCTCGACCGTTCCGCGATGTTCCCATCGACGCCCGACACCCCTGAAATGTCCCACTCCGGGCACCAGCTCTTCGAGTGGGTAACCAAGTTCGGCAAGCAGACTCAACGCCCCCGCTGCGTTCAGCGCCACATGGCGGCCGGGCAGGGCAAGCCCGACCTCAATAGAGGCCTGGGGCCCGGTGAGCATGAATGTCGAAGACTGGTCGGCGCGGCGGTAGTCACTGAGTCGCCAGACGGCGCCCTCTCCAAACCCATAGGTGAGCGTTTCCGCCCTTTCGGCAACACGGGCTGAACCAGGATCATCAATGCAGGACACCACAGGCCCATCGACACCGGCTGCAACCTCGGCGAAGGCATCGGCAAGGGCGGCCTCCGAACCGAAATGGTCAATGTGCTCCGGTTCGACATTCGTCACCACAAGTCCGTTCAACTCGAGACCCTCGAATGTGCGAAACGCCTCGTCGGATTCCAACACCAGCAACGGTGTCTCACCGACGTGTCCGTTGGTGCCGAGCCCTGCGATTTCGCCGCCAAGGATGAAACTTGGATCGTCTCCGCGGTGGTGCAACGCCGAGATCAGAAGCGCAGTCGTTGTGGTTTTGCCATGGGTGCCGGTGGCTCCGATGGTGCGGATTGTCGAAGTCAGCGCAGCCAAGAGCTGAGGACGTCGCCAGGTCGGTATGCCGGCCTCCCGGGCCGACTCGAGTTCCTCGTCGTACTCCGGCACCGCTGATGAGGCAACCACGAGATCCGCATTCACGGCCATCGACGGGTTGTGGCCGGTGGCCACCTCCATGCCGATGTCTGCGAGGGCGTCGAGGGCCGGGCCTCCCCTCAGATCGGATCCCGATACCTGATGGCCGCGACCGACGAGGACTTTGGCGAGAGCGCTCATTCCTGCTCCTCCGGCGCCAATGATGTGAATACGCCTGTAGGGAATGGTCATGCAGTCGCCTTCATCATCGCCGCGGCAATCGCATGGGCCGCTCTCGGCCGTGCAATGCGATTTGCGGCCTCCCGCATCTCGTCCAGGGCCGGGTCCGAGAAGAGAATCGAGTTGACGAGACCCCCGAGACCCCCCAGGCCTGACTCCGGAAGTGTGATGGCAGCCCCGGCATCGGAGAGGAACCTGGCATTGCCACTCTGGTGGCCGGCCGAACCGAACTCCCCGGGTACGAGGATCGAAGGTGTGGACGAGGCCGTGAGCTCGGCAACGGCCCCTCCAGCGCGGGCAATCACCAGATCGCAGGCCGCATAGAAAGTCTCCATCGACTCCTCGAACGCGACTCTGATCCATCTCACGGTTGCCTGATCGACCGACATCATCTCGGCTATGTTCCGCTCCCCCGTCAGATGGACGATCTGGAACGCCCGCCCCTCCCATTCGGAGACAAGACGGATGATCGCTTCGTTGATGGCGCCGGCGCCCAAGGACCCACCAAACACTCCCAACACCGGAACGTTGGGTGTGAGCTGATACTTTCTTGCGGCTTCCAGCCGCAATGATTCACGGTCGAAGGACCAGAACGGCGCGCGAACGGGATTGCCGACCCACTCGGCATCCGGCATACCTCCTGTGTCCGGAAACGAGACAAACGACCTCGCCGCCCACCGACTGGCGATCTTGTTGGCCAGACCCGCTTCTGCGTTCTGCTCGGCATTGAAGAACGGCACGCCCGCCCGCCGCGCCGCCGACCCTGTGGGAATGGTCACGTAGCCGCCCATTCCAAGCACGGCCTTCACGTCGGATTCAACGATCATTTCGTAGATGCGACTTCTCGCCTTCATCACCACCGCTGGAAGCGTGAGATTCCTTGGTGTCAGCGAGCGTTGTAATCCCCGCAACTCGACCTCGAAAAAGGAAAAGCCCTCATCGGGATAGACCTTCGCCTCGAGACGGTTGCCCCCCACGAAGGTGATCGATTCGCGGGCCACCCCGAGGTCGAGCAGGGCTTCGCCAACGGAGAGTCCGGGATAGACGTGACCGCCAGTGCCGGCCGCGGCAATCACATAGGTCACGGTTCGCGTTGCACGCCGCTTTGGGCGATGTTCACAAGCACGCCCAGGGCGGCCATTGAGACAATCAGCGCTGACGATCCGAAAGAGACAAACGGAAGAGCGATGCCGGTTATCGGCACGACACCCAGAACGCCACCGATGTTGACCAGGGCCTGGAAGGAGAGCCAAACGGTGATGCCCGCTGCCACCATTCGGC
This sequence comes from Actinomycetota bacterium, assembly GCA_034658975.1. GTDB lineage: Bacteria > Actinomycetota > Acidimicrobiia > Spongiisociales > ZC4RG35 > SZUA-217. Next base: position 44,322 of record JAYEGJ010000125.1, on the reverse strand, counting down.
CGAATGGATCGGGCGCACGCGCTGCCACCAGCCAGCCGGTGATAGCGAGGACCACGAACAAACCGATGATGGTCAGGCCTCCGATGAGCCCGGTCTCCTCGCCGATGATGGCGAAAATGAAGTCGGTGTGGGCGTTGGGCAGATAGAACCATCGGGCCCGGCTCGCCCCGAGCCCTACTCCGAATATCCCACCGTTGCCGAGGGCGTAGTAACCCTGAACGACCTGATAGCCGTCGCCCTGGGGGTCGGCAAACGGATCGAGGAATCCGTCGATCCGTGCCGCTCGATACGACTCGGAGAACGCGAGGAAAAACGCGATAAGGACGGCGGCAAGACCCAGCAGAAGAACGAATTTCATCGGAGTGTCGCTCGCGACAATCACCGCGAGAGCCGCTGCGGCGATGACAATGACAGTCCCCAGGTCGGGTTGCCTGATGACCAGCAGGCCAATGACGCCGACCGTGACCGCCACCGGGATGATGAAGTGGCCAAAACGGCTGAGCAGCTTGGCTTTCCTCTCCAACAGGAAGGAAAGCGAGAAAACCACGGCAACCTTGGCGAGTTCAGACGGCTGGAAGCGCCCGATGACCGGAAGCTCAAGCCAGCGGGTTGCCCCATTGGCCTCGGTTCCGACCATCAATACGGCCACGAGCAGTCCGACGGTCCCGAGGTATGCCGGGACGGCAAATCTGCGATAGATCCCATAGGGGATGCGCGAAGTAGCGAGCAGAGCGAGCGTTCCGATCCCGACACCCATGAGCTGGCGTTTGAAGAAGTAGAGGCGATCCTCCGTCTGGTCGAATGCAACCGCCGAAGATGCCGACTGCGTCGCGCCAAGGCCGATGACGACAAGCACCACAACCAGTACGAGCAAAGTGGTCGCCGTGCGATTGTTCAGACGCACCAGCTCGGCCTTGTTCCGGGCCGCTGCCCGAACCTTCGAAATCGAAGTCACGTTTGCCGTCAATTAACCCGACCTCCCACTCTCTCCAAGACGAGTTCTTTGAACCTGTTGCCCCGGGCTTCGTAAGATTCGAACTGATCGAAGCTCGCGCACCCCGGTGCAAGAAGGACAGTGTCCCCGCCGGTTGCCGATTGGGCTGCCATTTCGACTGCAAGATCCAAAGTCCCGGCGTAACGTCCCCTCTCCCCTGCCGCTTCGACGAGGCCGGGCCCGGCTTCGCCAATTCCGATCAGAAGCCGAACATTCGCCTCCTTGGCAAGGGCCGTAACGTCGAGACCCTTGGCCAGTCCTCCCGCAATCAGGATCACCGAGTCGCGAGAGCGAATCGAGGCCACGGCAGCATGTGGATTTGTGGCCTTCGAGTCGTCGATCCAGTCCACACCCGCGACGGAAGCCACCACGCTCCGCCGGTGCGCACCTGGGTGGTACGACCGGGCCGCGCCGGCAATCGCCGTGGCGGATCCACCCATGCGCAGCGAGAGAGCCGCTGCAGACGCGAGATTGACCAGATGGGTCGCATCGTCGGAAGCGAGGTCGGCAATGTCGATACTTACATCTCCGACTGTCAGCCGACCGTCTTCGACACCGCCCCCATTAGGCGGAAGACCGGTGCCTGAGACTGGATAGAGCTCGGCAGTGGCGCCCATCGCCATCTCCGAGGCTCCCGTGTCGTCGAAGTCATAGACGAGGAGATCGCGAGGAGTCTGATTCGCGTAGATGCGGCGTTTAGCGTCCCGATAGCTGTGCTCGGACCCGTGCCAATCGAGGTGATCGACCGCGACGTTTGTTATCCCGGCAGCCACCGGATGGAACTGGTCGGTGAACCGAAGCTGGAAGCTCGAGACCTCGACGACGATGGCGTCGTATTCGTCCTCAGTGAAATCGGATAGCGGTGTCCCGATGTTGCCCGTGGCGGGAGCATTCAGCCCCGACGCATCGAGCATTGCCGAGGTTGCCTCGGTAACGCTGGTCTTCCCGTTAGTCCCGGTCACCGCGACCAGGGGTGTTTCGATATGGCGCGAAGCAAACTCGATCTCGCTCCATATCGGTAAGCCGCTTTCGAGGGTCTCGACTATGGGCAACGAGCGCTCTGAGAATCCAGGACTTGCCACAACCAGGTCGATCCCGTTGAGCAGCAAGGGATCCCACTCGCCAAAGGCAACTCCAAACCCCTCGGCAGTGGCCTCGGGCCTGACCGACTGGTCATAGAGGGTTACCTGCATGCCAAGTCGCCTTCCGAGCCGTGCTGCGGCCATGCCGGACAGACCGGCTCCGAGGACCAGCACCCTGCTCACAGGACATCCGCAAGACGCAGAAAGTCTCCGTAGAAGAACCCGAGGCCGAGTGCCACACCGATCCCCGTCAATATCCAGAACCGGACGACGACAGTTGTCTCCGGCCATCCACCCAGATCGAAATGGAAGTGGAGAGGAGACATCCGAAAGACTCGCTTCCCCGTTGTCTTGAAGCTCGCCACCTGGATGATGACGGATAGAACCTCGGCGACATAGATCGCTCCGAGCACAATTAGAAGAAGGTGGGTGTTGGTGAGAAGGGCGAGAGCTGCGAGCAGACCACCGATCCCCTGGCTTCCCACATCGCCCATGAAGACCTTGGCGGGTGGCGCGTTCCACCAAAGAAAACCCAGGATGGCCCCGAACATCGCTGCCGAGATCATCGCTAGCTCCAAAGGGTCGGTCGCCTGGTAGATCGTTTCGTTCCTGAACTGCCAGAAAGCGATGATCGTGTAGGCAGCCACGACCAATGCCGAGGAACCGGCCGCCAGACCATCCATCCCATCGGCGAGGTTCACCCCGTTAGCCGCCCCCGTAAGCATGATGAGGACCCAGACGACGAAGAACACTCCGAGGTCGATCCCGAGCGGCCGCACAAATGACAACTCGGTCACGACTCCTGCCTCGGTCGCACCCCAGGCGAAGAAGGCAGCGATAGCCAACTGACCACCGAACTTGGCCGTCTTGGATAAACCGAGGCTCCGCTTGCGCGAATACTTGGTCCAGTCGTCGAAGAATCCGACGAGTGCCATCCCTGCGAGTGCCAGGACGGCGAGCCAGCCGCCCAGGCCGAACGGACGGATCTCAAACCCGAATCCGGCGGATGGGCTCCAGAGCCGAAGGTGGGCAAGCAGCCACCCGACAATGGCGGCGGCGACGAACACCACTCCACCCATGGTCGGCGTGCCCTGCTTGTGGGCGTGACCCTTGATGTCCTCCTGGATGAATTGGCCGATCTCCCGGCGCCGGAGGAATCGGATCGCATAGGGAGTCCCGAAAATCGAAACGATCAGGCCAACTGCGGCTGCGGTCAGAAGGGGAATCACAGACCCATGCTCCCTGAATCGTCCCCCGAATCGGTGGATCTCCGCCGACGCTCGAGAGCGGCTCTGGCTAACTCCCGGTCGTCCAGCGGGTAGAACGCTCCATTGATCTCCTGCATCGGCTCATGTCCGCGGCCGAGTATCAGAACGACATCGCCATCCTCAGCGAGTTCGATGGCGCGATCGATGGCGGCGACCCTGTCCAACTCGACGACCGCATCAGTACGTAAATCCAATCCGGCGACAATCGAGGCGATGATCTCGGCCGGGTCCTCCGACCGAGGATTGTCGGAAGTGATGATTGCAATGTCGGCCGCCGAAATGACTTCTCCCATGAGGGGGCGCTTGCCCCGATCACGATCACCGCCGGCTCCGATGAGAGCGAGCACGCGGCCCGAGCCCAATTCTCTAGCTGCTTCGAGCGCCTCTTCGATCGCTACCGGGGTGTGGGCGTAGTCGACGACCACCCGAATCGGGTCGTCGCCCGAGATCAGCTCATAGCGCCCGGGAACTCCCGACAAGGATTCGAGGGCATTGGCGACGTCGTCGAACGGAGTGCCGGACGCAAGGAGGCACGTGGCTGCCATCACAGCGTTGTCCACGTTGAATCGTCCGACGACGGAGGCTGAGATCGATGCCGAACCCCAGGGCGAACGGAGGTCGAATGAGGTGGTCTCAAGGTGCGGGTGAACCGAAGCAATGGACACGTCGCCATCGGAGCCGACCGAGGTTTTGACGCCTGAATACGCATTGGCGAACTCTCTGCCGGTCACGTCATCGATGTTGAACACCGCGTGGACTATCTCGTATTCATCGAAGAGCCGCTTCTTCGATGATCGATAGGCCTCCATGTCTCCGTGGAAGTCAAGATGATCCTGAGAGAGGTTGGTGAAGGCGGCGACTCCGAATCTGGTCGATGCCACCCGGCCCATCTCGAGCGCATGAGAGGAGACCTCCACAGCCACGATCTGGGTTTCTCGATCTCGCATCATGGCGAGAAGCCGCTGGAAGTCGGAGGCCTCCGGAGTCGTGTGGACCGACTCGATCGACTCGTCTCCGATTCTTGTGACGATGGTTCCGATCAACCCCGTGCTGAGTCCCAGGAAGCGACCCATCGCCTCGACGTAGTGGGTGACGGTGGTCTTCCCGTTGGTCCCGGTGACTCCAATCACATTCATGCTCTTCGACGGATCGCCGTGCACCGAAGCAGCCAACGGGCCCAGGGCCGTGCGGGTGTTCTCGACGACCATCTCGGCCGCCCCAGAACCGACCTCGTGATCGACGCACACAGCATCGGATCCGAGGTCGACTGCCGACTGCACGAATTCGTGACCATCGAATCTCTCACCCCTAATGGCCACGAAGAGGATCCCCTTGCCGCACTGACGGGAGTCATGGGTCACGTCGACCACTATCGGATCGAGACCGGACGGATCGACAACCCTTGTCCGGGGCAACACCATCGCCAGCTCCGACACGGCTTTACCGGGCACGGCCATCGGGGGCCACTCCCAGACGGTAAAGGGCCTGCTCCATCACCTCGGCGAAGATCGGGGCGGCGGAGGCACCTCCGGTTCTGAAGTCGAACGAAGGAGAGTCGATGAGGACTGCTACGACGACCTTTGGATCGTGAATCGGGGCCATCCCGACGAAAGAGGCCCTGGTCTCTTCCGTGTAGCGACCGTTTTCGTCGAGGCGGTTGGCCGTTCCGGTCTTTCCGCCCACGCGGTAGCCGTCGACCGCCGCGGCCTGGCCGGTTCCCTCCTCGACCACGGAGGCGAGGAGATCCCTCATGAGTATCGACGTTCCCGAGGAGATCACGCGCTGGCTCCGAAACCCGGCGACCTCGGTTTCGCCTTCCGTATCGGCAATCGCCGCGACGATGTGCGGAGTGAGCCACACCCCGTCATTGCCCACTGCCGCATAGGCGGCCGCCATCTGCAGGGGCGTCGCCGCCACGGAATAGCCGATGGCTGCCGAAGCCCAACAGGTTTTGCAGCCTGCCTCGAAGTTGAGAATGCCGGAAGCCTCCGCCGAGTAATCGACACCGGTCTTCGAGCCGAGACCGAACGCCTCGATGTAGGAGATCAGGCGGTCCTGGCCGAGTGTGTCCGCGATCCTGATGGTCCCGATGTTCGACGAGCGCACGAAGATCTCCGCCACGCTCATGTCCTTTGTGGGGTGTTCTTTGAAATCCCGATAACAACCGTATAGATCATCATCAGCGGAACGACAGGCGCCTTCGAGCAGTTCCAACTCGTCAGCGACCTCGGGAATGACCGTGCCGATGGAGACCTCGCCCTCCTCGATGGCAGCCGCAACCGTTATCAGTTTCTGGGTCGAGCCGGGTTCGTATATCCCCCGAATCGAGAAATTCGAGAATGACTTGCACGCGGCGGAGTCTTCGGCCGATTCGCAATCCGGGTCGAGAGTCTCACGTGTCTCGGGGTCGAACACCGGCGCACCGGTCATGGCGAGAATCTCACCCGTTTCGACCTCGAGAACCACCACCCAGCATGCCTTGCCACCGGTTCGCTTCAGACCCTCGATACAGGACTGCTGCGCCTGATACTGGAGCGGCAAATCGATGGTCGTGATCAGATCCATGCCCGGAACAGCAGGCACGATGTTGTTGGTGCCGAGGGGAATCACCTTCCCGTCGAGAGAGCGCTCGAAGGTCGCCTTCCCGGGCGTTCCCGTCAACTCGAGGTCGTAAACCAGTTCGAGACCCTCCTGGCCCGCGCCGTCGATGTTGACGAAACCGGCCACGTGGCTCGCCACCGCCCCCGCTGGATAGATCCTTTTCGGTTCCGGGAGGCCATACACGCCACGAATGTCGAGACCGAGCAGTTCCTCGGCCAGGACACCGTCGACCTGTCGCTTGAGGAAGACGAAGTCACGATCGCTCGTGAGCCGGTCATAGAGAACCTCGCTATCGACATCGAGGAGGGCCCCGAGTTGCTGGGCGACCCACCTCGGCTCCTCCACCTGACCGGGGACGGCGTAGAGGCTCTTCGACTCCACGGTCATGGCAAGCAGCTCTCCGTTACGGTCGAAAATCTTCCCCCGCTGTGGAGCGAGATCTTCTGACACGAACCGCTGGCTCAGGCCCTTCTCGGCGAATTCTGACGCCTGCACGACCTGGATCTGGACGAGTCGATACCCCATCCCCACCCATGCGGCAACCACTGCAAGCCCGATCAGGGCAATGCGCGCACGCGATGCGGAGACGCCGTGAGGCTTCTTAGAAGTCGCCACGGCCCGCGGTCCCCCTGCCGGATATCCGGAGGGGCGGAGCCCCAGCTAGTGCTCGGCCGCACAAAGGGTGTGCGACTAGATGCCCGGTACCAGCGCGTTCTCGGGTTCTCATTGATTCTTGCTTTGGGGCGGGACTAGAGCCATGACCGGGACCGCGGAGTCGAGATCGACCAGGATTTGGCTGGTGGAAACCGGGATGACCATGCCGAGTTCCTCGGCGAGCGGGGCGATGCGGGCAGGATTCTCGAGCTGTGCGATTTCGAGATTCAATTGACGATTGATCGCCACCTGCTCGTCCAGCGCCTTGTTGATCTCGGCCAGGTCAAATGCCGATTTGTCGAGACTCGTTCTGGCGAATCCCAAGCCGAGGAAGGCGACCACGCCGATCAAGACCATGATCATCCATGGCGCCATGGATGGCTTCCGGAGCCGTCTCCCCTTGAGAACCCGAAGGTTCTTCTGTGGATCGGGGCGACGCAGAGGACGTGCGGTCATGCCGCCAGCCTCTCGGCGCATCGCAGCACGGCCGACCTTGCCCGGTTGTTAATGGCGATCTCGGTGTCCGATGCCCTGATCGGCTTGCGGGTCAGGACGCGAAGTTCCGCCGTGGTTCCGCAACCGCATACGGGAAGATCGGGAGGGCACGTGCATCCTCGTGCACCCTCCACAAAGCGCTGCTTGACGATGCGGTCTTCGAGAGAGTGGTAGCTGATGGCCACCACGCGCCCCCCGGGGCGCACGATTTCGATGGCCTGGTCGATACCGAAGCGAACAGCATCCAACTCGGCATTGACGGCAATTCTTATCGCCTGAAAGGTGCGCCGGGCGGGATGTCCCGCCCGGCGGCGGGCCGCAGGCGTTGCCTCTGCGATAACGGTGGATAGCTGGGCAGTGGTCTTTATGGGCCTGGCGCGGACGATGGCGGAGGCGTAGCGCCGGGCAAGCGGCTCTTCTCCGTATTCGCGCAGCATTCTGATGAGTTCGGCTGCGTCCCACTCGTTGACGATGCGGGCAGCCGTGAGATTCGTGTCGGGACCCATCCGCATGTCCAACGGGCCGTCGAATCGGTAGGAGAATCCTCGCGAGGCCTCGTCGAGTTGATGTGAGGAAACGCCAAAGTCGAAGAGAATCCCGGCGGGAGCCTCGTCGAGGATGGGGGCGACCAGCGCACCCAGGTCGGCGAAGTTGCCTTGAACGGCCACAACACCGAGATCGCCGGCATTTGCCAGCGCATCCGGGTCCCTATCTATCCCAATAATCGACACGTCTTCTCCGAACTCGTCCAACAACCGGCGGCTATGGCCGCCACCTCCGAAAGTCGCGTCAATCACGACTCCGGGCATGACCGGGGCAAGCAGCCGTGCTACCTCGTCCACCAGAACCGGCGTGTGGTACTCGCCGTTCTTGTTATTCCGGTCCTGGTCCATTGCCAGCCCCCCGGTCGCTGGTACCAACTGAGAAGCGGGCGGAGTCAGGGGCCTTCCAATTGGTTCCGGGGGGCTGGCAATGAGCCAAGATGGTCTCCGTTCAGTCCTCCTCTTCTTCCAGGTAGTGCTCATCGCCGGTTTCCCGGTCACTGAGGTACTTGTCCTTCTTCCAGAGTTCAACGTGATCGAAGACTCCGACGACCGCTATCTCGGTGGCCGTATGGATCCCGGCGAAGTCGCGAAGGTCGGGCTTGACGAGAACGCGTCCCGACTTGTCGAGGTTCTGGAGGTCGGCCCCGCCGAAGACGGTTCTCGAGTTCCGACGACCGTCTTTGTTCTGCTTGCGGTCCAGTACCTCGTTGGCCTTCCCCTGGAAAACGTCGACGGGGTAGATGAAGAGCTGGCCGTCCTGGCCCTTGGTGACGACTGCGCCGTCTTCGAGACGTCGTCGAAAAGAGGAGGGCATGACCACCCGTCCTTTGTCATCGAGGCTGTGGAAGTACTCGCCAAGGAACACTTCTGTCTCTTTCCGTCCGTCCTAAATGTCGATCACCCCCAGCGGCGGGGTGGTCGCCCACTATGGCCCACATCTCCCCACATGTCAACCTTTTACTCCCACACAGTTCCAGATGATGAACTCTTAAGGGTTTCTCGAGGCGCTCAGTCCCATATGTGGGACTGAGAACCGGAGGTTTCCAGTGCCAGGCCCGGAGGGGCCGATTCAGATGCTCTAGGCGGTCTCGGCGAGGAGGTAGGGCTGCCAGGCGTCGTCGACCTGGAAGCCGGTGGAGGCGTAGATCCAGCCAAAGCGACGGGGCGGGCCGGGTTGGGTTCTGAGCAGGAACCCGCTCTCGTCGGGAGTCCGGTCACCCTTCCTGACATTGCACGGGCGACAGCAGGCCACCACGTTTTCCCACGTGTGTGCCCCTCCGCGTGATCGAGGCGTCACGTGGTCCAGCGACTCGGCAGGGCCGCCGCAGTACTGGCAGCGGTGGCCATCGCGACCGAACACGGCGCGACGGGTCACCGGGACGGCCCGACGATACGGAACCTTGACATAGCGATAGAGCCGGACCACGGAAGGAAGGTCGAAGGTCAGCGACTCGGAGTGCCACGCTTCGTCACGCTTGACGACGACGGCGGCCTTCTCAGCGAGGACGAGTATCAGCGCCCGTCGCTCGCTAACGACGGAGAGCGGTTCGTAACTTGCGTTGAGCACCAGTGCCCGGGTCATAGGTCTCGCTCCGTCCTACCTGGCTGGGAGCCCGCTCCTGGCAGCGTAGCGGCACCCCGCAGATCGAACGGAAAGCTGGTCGATTCAGGAGTTGACGGCGATGGCGCCTGAAGGCTGGCCAAGAATGCCGATTGCCTTGCCGACCGACCTGGCGAGGGCCTCTTCCCATCCGTCGGACACGTTGGCCGAGCCGGATGAGTCGATCTTTCCGTTCGAGGCGATGACCGTGAGCTCGCCGTTCTCCCCCATCGATACGGAGACGATCTCCATCGGGATCTTCCCGACTACCTGGCACCATGCGTCCGACAATCCCTGGGCGATTGCCGAGGGTGTGGCGGACACGACCCTGAATGACCGAATGTTTGTGGTGATCACCTCGACACGGGCGCCGTTATGCAGAGGAGTGATGATGATGTCGACCCCGAGCGGCTCATCGTCGAGACGACGGACCGGCTGGCCTACCCGGAGCTTGGGCGGATTCGGTGACCTGACTCCATAGGCGACGAGCAGGGCCCTAACCCGTTCCATGACTTCGATCTCGTCCGCTCCCGGATCGAGCCGCACGTTGATCCCGCCACCGGATTCGGTGAGGTCAACCGCCACCGACGCCACTCCAGGAATGTCCTGGAGCCGGGATGCCAGCCCGGAGCTCAATTCACTTGCTCCCATTTGGAGAGACCTCTCATCTGCCTGCGCCACCGCAGATAGTGAACCATGTCCACAGGGCGTGTTGGGGTTTTGTCGCTGCCGTAGGCAGTGGCAACCCGCCAACCGAGATAACTCGACGATGGACCAAGGCTCCCCCTGCGCCGCATCGCGAAGAAGGCCCGAATTCCCTCCCATACGAGAACGGGCTCCTTGATCAGCGCTTTCAGGTGGCCTCCAAGCCCCAACCTGACAGTCACGGTGTTGCTCCCAGTCTGCTTTCCCCATAGAAACTCTAGTGGCCCGTACATAGGCGCGGGGATTAGAATCGGTATTCGCGAGCGGAGGGAACCGAGCACTGAGCCGGATAACACCTGTGAATGTCGACCTTTTCGGCGAGCATTTCGACGCGATCGTCTCCAACGTCGAAACGGTGATCCAGGGCAAGCGCGAGGTGATCGAGCTGATCCTGCTGGCCCTGGTCTCCGAAGGCCACGTCCTCGTCGAGGACGTGCCTGGGGTCGGAAAGACACAACTTGCAAAGTCCCTGGCCCGTTCGGTTGAAGGTGCCTTCAGTCGGATCCAGTTCACTCCCGACCTCCTCCCCTCGGATGTAACGGGAATCTCGGTCTGGGATCGAGAGCGACGTGCCTTCGACTTCAAGCCCGGTCCGGTCTTTGCCAACATCGTTGTTGGGGACGAGATCAACAGGGCAAGCCCGAAAACTCAGTCGGCCCTTCTGGAAGCGATGGCGGAGCGTCAGGTCACCTCCGATGGCGTCACCCGGGAACTACCCGGTCCGTTCATGGTCATCGCCACCCAGAATCCCCTCGAGCACGAAGGCACCTATCCCCTGCCCGAGGCACAGCTCGACCGATTCATGATGCGTGTCGTCATCGGCTACCCATCCCGCGAGAAGGAATTGGAGATCCTGGACACCCATGGCGTGCGCTCCACATTCCACGATTTGAAGTCAGTGGTCGATGTGGACACGGTTCACGAGATGGTCGACATTGCTGCCGGCGTCGACGTCTCGCAGGCGGTGAAGAATTACATCGTCGACTTGATCGAAGGAACGAGGCTCCATCCCGACATCATGCTCGGCGCTTCTCCCCGGTCGTCTCTGTTCCTCCAAAGCCTGGCCCGTTCCCGTGCGGTCTCCAAGGGCCGTGACTACGTGATGCCCGACGACATCAAGGCTCTTGCCCAACCAGTGCTCGAACACCGTCTCGCCCTGCGACCAGAGGCACAGATGAGGGGTGAAACGGTCAACGACCTCATCGACGATGTGCTCGGCAGGTTACGCGTCCCCGGCACCGCCTCCCGGATAGCCACCTGATGCCGACACTCAGGGGTTGGGCACTCCTGGGGGCGGGACTGGCACTGATTGTTCTCTGGTATCTGCTCGGCGACCCCGAACTGCTGCTCGCCGGCTTGATCCTGGGTGGAGCGGAACTCGCCGCCCTGGCCTATGTGCGACTCCACAGCCCGAATCTCGTCATTGGCAGGAGGTTGGGCTCGACGACTGTTCACAACGGGGACACGACCACGGTCACCCTCCTTCTGCGCAATCGCGGGCGACGAGCGGTACGCCACGTCGTCGTACAGGACGAGGTCGATCGTCTCGGTCTCGCCTCGTTCGAAATTGCGAAGCTCGCCGCCCCCGAGGCCGTGTCGGCGACGTATCGGGTCACCTGTCGGCCGCGCGGGGTCTATTCCGTCGGCCCTGCCATCGCCTCCGCAGGCGACCCCCTCGGATTAGCCGAACTGTCGGCTCCCGATGGTCCTATCGATCGCCTCGTCGTCTACCCCACTGTCGAAGACCTCTCCGGGTTTCCAATCGTGCGCGGGCAGGACCCGGCAATGACCGCATCGAGGCCGGAGCACAGCCAGCGAGGCGGTGAAGATTTCTACACGCTTCGCGAGTACCAGAGGGGCGACGATCTCCGACGGGTGCACTGGCCCTATTCGGCCAAAACTGAAGAGCTCATGATCCGACAGTTGGAAACCCCATGGCAGTCGCGTGCGCTAGTACTCCTGGATGTGAGGCCAGGCGTCTATGAATCCTCCGACGCGTTCGAGCGCGCCGTGTCCGGAGCCGCCAGCGTGATAACCCATCTTGTTCGATCTGGTTTTGATGCCGATCTCTGGGCGGGCGACGCCCAACCAATCGACGCCTCTCGCTACTCGGCAACAATGGGGCGCCTTGCTCTGGTTGAGCCCAACCCGTCGATCGACATCGTCTCGGTTGCAGGACGCATACGCCAGAACGCAGGCGGCGGCGCTCTGGTTCTGGTCACAGGCACCGCCGACCGTGACCTGCTTGGCGTCCAGCAGCTGCTCTCCTCTGACTACCGCTCGACACTCCTCATGGGAGTGTCGAGCACCACGGCCCAGACCATCGTCGGATTCCACCGCATGGGGGTGTCCACGATCACGGTCAAACCCGATGAGCAATGGGCCGGGGCCTGGATGAACGCTATGAAGACATCATGGAACGTCGAGTCGGTCGGCTAGCCGGCCTTCTCGGCTTCGTCCTCGTGATCGGCCGTCTCGGGCGCCTCCTCCTGAGCGGCGACGACTTGCCCCAATGGCGGTTGATCCTGGTCGCCTCGGCTGTCCTGGGAGCTGTTGTCTGGTGGCTGCTTCAGCAGGTGTCGACCAGCCCCTGGATCAGGATCGGAGGATTCACCGTCGCCGGCGTGATCCTGTTCCTGAGGGTCGCCGTGCCAAAGACACTCGCCGCCGGCATCATCCCCACGGCCGAGACACTGGACGCACTCGGGGCGGAGATGGAGACCGCCTTCCGATTGATCCGTTCCGGAGTGCCTCCCGTCGTGCCCACAGAGGGCGTTTTGGCCATCCTCGCCATCGTCGTTTGGGTTGTGGGCGCCCTCTTCGTCTGGGGCCAAACCGGTGGACCGGTCGCCGCCATGGTCGTTCCATCGATGGTGATGTACCTCCAGTTCTCCGTATTCGATCGGCAGGAAGCCGGATGGACCTGGATGGTTCTGTCCGCGGCGATGATCGGGATGTCGATCACCGCTCTCGGACTCGAGCGCAAGGTCGACGCCGGTCGGGCGCGTGATGTGGAAGGCAAACCCAAGCCCCGCCGCTCCGTCGGCTTCTCCCTTGGCATGGCGGGTCTGGTCGCTCTCGCTGCTATCGGAGTCACCAACGTGGCCTCGAGCGCCGTGTCCGAGTACGGCAATTATCCGTGGCGATCGGGCGATGGCCGATTCGGCGACGCAAGCGGTGGCGGCAGCTACGACCCCTTCGTGGGCCTGCGTCAAAGGCTCGTCAACCCGACCGGGGCAGTGCTGTTTCGGGCGACGCTGGGTGAGAATTCACCTCCCGCAAGCGAGCTGTTCTGGCGAATGGAGGTCCTAGACGAGTTCGACGGCACGCAATGGGGGCCTTCGTCGAGTCGGCTGGACCAGTACGACTCCAATCGCCCGGTCGGTGACCCCGATCATGACTATCAAGGCACCTCGACCGAGGTCTTGCAGCGGGTGTTCGTCGATGGGTTGACCGAGGATCTGGTCCCGACCATCGGAGTTGTCAACGAGGTCTTCGCCTACGAAGACGAAGGGGCCATCGATCCTCAGGCCTTCACCGTAACCCCGGGCGGAGCGCTGGTTTATCAGCCACGCCTGACATCGGGCGATCAGTATCAGGTGACCGGCCAATATGCGCTCCACACCGTCGACATAGGCGCTCTGGCCACAGGTTCCGACGGTGAGCTGAGCCCGATCTTTTCCGCAGCGGCCGAGGCAGGAAAGTTCACGGCCACACCCCAAGCGGCGCCCGCAGACTTCGCAAGGCCAAACGACCTGGACCGATTCAGAGAGCTTCCCAGGGACACGCCCGCCGCCATTCGCGGTATCGCAGCGTTCAGAACCAACGGGGCGACAACCGACTACGAACGCGCCACACTTCTTCAGGCGTGGTTCCGGGAAAGTGGCGACTTCGAATACTCGACCAATGTCACCACCGGCAACAGCGCCCTGGTATTAGAGGACTGGCTCACCGACACCACGAGCCAGAACTACCGCACGGGATACTGCGAACAGTTCGCCACATCCATGGCCGTCCTCGGACGGGCCCTCGACATTCCGAGCCGGGTCGTCTGGGGGTTCACTCCCGGATCGATCGAAATCCAGATCGACCCCGAGACCGGGAAAGAGACCAAGGTGGTCGAGGTCAAAGATCTCAACGCCCACGCCTGGGTGGAGATGTGGATGGATGGGTTTGGCTGGGTTCAATTCGACCCCACCCCACGCGGCGGCGAGTACCAGCCGGAGAGCATCACCGTGGCTTTCGATCCGACCGAGTTTCTCCCCGAGGATGAGACCGGCGCGCTCGATCCATTGGCAGATATCCGGCCGCCCATCGACCCCGGCGCATTCGTAGATCTGCCCCCCGGCTTCAATACCTCTTCAACCGGCCCGAGGTGGTGGCTCCTGACACTCATCGCCGTTGCACTCCTCGTGTTCGTTCCACCGTTGACCAAGCGTCAGCGACGCCAAAGGCGACTCAAGCGTCTCCGACAAGGGGACATCACGGCAGCCTGGGATGAACTGGTCGACCGGCTTGTCGACCTCGGAGATGGCGTGCCTGCCGAGTTGACCCCTCTCGAGTACGCCAACAAGACGGATCTGGCACTGATCTCACTCGCCGCCGGCTACTCGGCAACCGTCTACGGCGGCTACCAGAACCGGGGCGAGGAATCACACATGTATGCCGTCGATGGGTTCGTAGACGCCAATTTCGATGGTTTCGATAGAGCCAAGGCCGCGATCAACCCCCGCTCGCTCATCAAACGGAACTGATCAGGTTCCGGTCTGTCGCTCCTCGTTCACGTCGTCTTCGACGCGCCGAAGCATCGTCAGGAAGGAATCCCGGTCCAACTCGAAGTGGGAGACATCTTCTTCCACCTCGCGAGCGATCTCGTCGATGGCAACAAAGAACGCCAACTGGCCTTCCCGAAGCGCATCCATCAATTCGCCATCATCGCTGCTCACCCGGAAGATGGACAGGCCGTCGGTGACTAGCTTCACGTCTGAGAGGTGGTTCTCCATATCCCCCTCGCGACGCAGATAGTCCCAGGCGCGGCGTACCCGCTGTAGCGACATGCCGTTGTCGAGGAGGCTTCTGACAACCCGAAGGGCGACGAGGTCGCGGAACGAGTAGAGGCGCCGGACACCGGGGCGACCGCCGGTCGCCTGAAGCGATGGACTGACCAGTCCGACACGATCCCAGTAGCGCAGCTGATGATGAGTGCAATTGCTGAGCCGGCAGGCCTGCTCGGCTGTGAATGCCTGCTCCACGTAGTCCTTCCTAAACCTTGACAGCAAGCCCGGGGCAGGGACCTGCATTCCTCTCATTTGAGTCGACGCTCGCCCGAAAGCATGTCGACGCGGGGCCGGAACAATAGCCGTTTTCCGCGGCGGACGATAGACCGGATTCGGGTTGGTCTATTCGACGGTTTCGTCGTCGGGTTCGACCTCGAAGGAACGCCAACCGCGCGCCTTCAAAGCGTGGACCAAGGATGTCGCCGAAGCGACGAGAAGAGCGAATCCCCCAACGGCCACCCAGGTGGTCGAGACGTAGGCAATGACGATCGCCAGACCGAGCACGACTCCAAGCAGCGACAGTCGGACACCGACTCGAGATGGTCTTTCGATACGACGGACGGCCCGGGCCAGCTCGGGGTTCTCCTCATAGAACTGCCGTTCTATCTCTTCGAGGATCTTCTGCTCGTTGTCATCAAGAGGCATATGGTCCACTCGCTCGATCAACGCGGTGCCTATGGGAACATTACACGGCCTTCGGCGACAGTTACTCGGGAACCTCGCGTTCTTGTTCGATCAATCTCGCTGGAGAAACTGCGTCGGTGCCGTACCGGTCGCGGATCGAGGCCACCGCATCGTCGACGCGGGCCCACTCCTCTGAGCTATCCAGGCCGAGCTGACGCGGCTCGGAAGCCCTCTCGAGGTTGGCGCCCCCCAACCCGAGAAGACGAACCGGACGGTCCAAATCGACCTGGGCTACCAGCTCGTTCCCAACCCGAAACAGGTCTCGAGACGAGTCGATGGCACCCTCGACCGTATGGCTTCGGGTGACAGTCTCGAAATCCCCGAACCTGACCTTGAGTGTCAAGGTTCGGGCCGCCAAACCGGCCCGCCTCAATCGCACCGACAGTTTCTGGGCATGGGCCAGCAACGCCGTACCTACCACCTCGATGCCCTCGAGATCTCGGTCATAGGTCTGCTCTACCGATATCGACTTCGCCTTGGTGTCTGGTTGCACGGGACGTGGATCGAACCCGTTTGACAGGTCATGAAGATGCCGACCCAGCGATGGCCCAACCGAACCGACAAGGGTCGCTGCCGGCAATTCGGCGATGTCACCAACCGTCTCGACGCCGAGACGCTCCAGGGCAGCGAATGTTGCGGGCCCGACTCCCCACAGCGATCGCGCAGGCAACGCGTGGAGGAATTCGATCTCCTCCTCCCGTGGCACGTGCCGCAGCCCATCCGGCTTGGCTTCCTCGGATGCCAGCTTCGCCATGAATTTGGTCGATGCCACTCCCACCGACGCCGGGAGCCCGAGGACTGACCGGATCGAAGATCTCACATCCTCGCCCACGGCAACCGGGGATTCGTAGTGCTTGGTGAGTCCGCTTACGTCCAGAAAGGCCTCGTCGAGACTCAACCCTTCGACCAGAGGGGTGAAACTCCGGAACACTTCGAACACGTCGGCGGAGACCTCGCCATACCTCCCGTGATCGGAGGGAACCACAACGAGATGAGGGCACATTCGCAGAGCAGACGAAGTCGGCTGAGCCGACCGAACACCGAACTCGCGGGCCTCATAGGAAGCCGAGGCGATCACTCCCCTGGGCCCGGTGCCTCCGACAGCCACTGGCCGATCCTTCAATGCCGGGTCGCGCAGACGTTCCACCTCGACGAAGAAGGAGTCCATGTCGACATGAAGAATCGGTTCGTTCCACACAGGTGTCGAAGTTACCCGGGGTTGCGAACAGAACCGGCCAAACTGAGCTCATGGCAGCTCTCGTTCATCTGGTGAGACATGCGGAGGTCGACAACCCGGACCATCTGGTCTACGGGTCCATGTCCGGTTTTGGCCTGTCGCCGCACGGGTTGGATCAGGCTCGCCGGGTGGGTCGGTATCTGGGCCCGAGACCGGTCGTGGCTATTTGGTCTTCGCCGCTAGAGCGGTCTCTGCGAACCGCCGAAGAGATCGCCGGCCGATCGGGGGTTCCGGTGCGGGTGGATCATGATCTGACCGAATGGGCGCTCATGGACCGATGGAAAGGCCACAGGTGGAATGCGATAAGCGGGTCCTTTCCCGGGGAGCTGGAGGCCTATCTGGAGCATCCCCAACAGCTCGATTTCACCGACGAGTCCCTCGACGACCTCGCCGAACGCGTGGCGTCCGTAGCCCGCAGGCTCGACACCGACCATCCCCATGGCGACGTGGTGATCGTCACCCACCAGGACGCCATTCAGGCCGCACGTCTCCGCCTGATCGGCTCCCATCTTTCCGCGCTACACGACGACAAGCCCTCCAATGGTGCCGTCGTGACGCTTCGCCCCGGATCCTCGTGGAGAGAAGAGACGATCTGGGAGCCTGGCGAATCGCCACGCTTTGGCGAAAAGTCCGACTTGAGGGTCGTGACACCGGGCGGGAGCCCAACGGAACCGACTTCGGCTTGACCTGATCGGATGCGAGACTTCGGTCCCGTGAATTCCTCTTATGCGGCAGCTGCTCCCTTGCTGGCATCTCTCGCGTGGACCATTGCGTTGATCATCGAGCCCGATCCGTACGACTCCTCTGCTGCTCTCCTGATAGGAATCGGCCTGCTGTCCATGGCAACGGTGTCTGTTATCGGGATGGTGGCGGCCGGAGGGCGCTGGGCGCACCGGCTCGGGATCGGAACCATCGCCGGAACGCTCCTCGTTGCCGCCGTCCGCCCCGTCGACCCTGCGTGGGTAGTAGGGCTCGCCGTGACGACCGCTTCGGGGCTCATGATCTTTCTCCCGGGAGTCACACGAGGCATCAGGAAGCTTCCTGCGGCGACCGGGCCGCCCGAGAGAGCCGTTCTCCTCTCGATCGCTCTACTTGTCTCGCCGTTCGCGATCGGAGTGTCAGCAGCCGACGGCACAGAATGGACCCACCTCCTGGTCGGGTTGAGCGGACTGCTGGCGTCCTTCGCCTATTCGAGAGTGATTCCCGGGGGTCTGCTGGTGGCTCGAATCGTATGGCCGACCATTGCGATCGGCCTGGCGATTCCGATGGGCCTTCCGTCGGGAGTCGTCAGTGCGGCGCTGGGAATTACCACAGCCGTGTTGGCATGGGACCCCTCGGTGAAGACGGCATTCCATCCTCCCCGGGAGACCGGATCCTCATATCCGATCCCTCCTGAGCTGGCGCCCAAGGAAATCCTGGACGCCGCCCAGATCGACGACCGCGGACTCGATTTGTGAGACGTCTCCCCAACCCGTGGATAGCCATCCCTTCCATCGCAATGGGCGCGCTCGCAGGAGCCTTGGGTTGGGTTGTGACCAGCGTGTCCTGCCAGCAACCGGATGCCGCCGGACAGGCTTCGGGTTGCGCCGGGTGGGCGGCCCTGTGGGCAATAGTCGCCTTCGTCTCAGTGACGATTGGCGTCGCTCTGGTCTTGGTCCTGGTCTACCGGAGCCTCGCCGAATGGAGAGAGCGCAACCCGGGCTGACATCAGGGGGAGCCGTTCGACTCCCCTGGACAACTATCCGCCGAGCTTCTTGGTGACGAGGTCTATCGCCTGCCCGACCGTGATGATGGACTCTGCCTCATCATCGGGGATCTTGATGTCGAACTCGTCTTCGAGCGCCATCAGCAGCTCGACAACACCGAGACTGTCAACGTCCAGATCTTCTTCGAAGTGCGCCTCGTCCTTGATCTTGTCGGCATCCAGTCCGAGCTCTGACACGAGCACGTCGTTGAGACGGCTCGATACTTGTCCTCTATCCATTTCTCTTCCTCTCTATTTCGTTTGCGACAACCTACAGCGCGAGCCCGCCATCAACGGCCAGCACCTGCCCGGTTATATATGACGCTTCATCAGATGCCAGAAAACCCACAGCCGCCGCCACATCGGAAGGCTCCCCGAAACGACCAAGGGTAATGATTTCCACGGCACCCTCCTTGACCTCTTCGCCAAGGTCGCCGGTCAGGTCGGTGGAGATGAAGCCCGGGGCAACGACATTCACCGTTATGCCTCGCGATCCGATCTCCTTGGCGACGGACTTGCTGAAACCGATCAGGCCGGCCTTTGAAGCGGCGTAGTTGGCCTGTCCCGGATTGCCCACCAGACCGGCGACCGAAGCTATGGAGATGACACGGCCCCAGCGTGCCCGGAGCATTCCCCTCAGAGCCGCCTTGGTACAGGCGTACACGGATCGCAGGTTGGTGGCGATGACCTCGTCGAACTCCTCGGGGCTCATCCGCAGCAGAAGATTGTCCCGTGTGATTCCGGCGTTGTTGATCAGCACGGCCACGGGTCCAAGCTCCTCTTGGACCGTGTCGAACATCGAGGCCACCTGATCGGTGTCGGCCACGTCGGCCTGAACGGCCAACGCCTCGCCGCCCGCCTCCTTGATTCGGGACACGACGGCGTCCGCCGCATCAGTGTTCTTGGCGTAGTTGACAGCGACCTTGTGTCCCGCGGCTGCCAGATCCAGGGCTATCGCCCGGCCAATACCCCTCGAGGCTCCAGTAACCAACCCCACCCTGGGTTCTGCCGACTCACTCACGCCAGCTTCTCGGGAAGGCCAAAGAAGTCGAAGTTTGGCTGGAGAAGCTCCATGGTGTCGCGGTCGGGCGGCGGAAGATCGATGTCGGTGCTGCCCAATGGCTCGACACGACTCCCCCACTTGTACACGGCCGACCCCCAGGTGAGACCTCCGCCGAATGCCGCGAACACGATGTTGGCACCCGGCCGCACACGGCCCTGGGAGATTGCCTCGGTCAGGGCAACCGGGATCGTCGCCGCAGACGTGTTCCCGTACGAGTGAATATTCACGTAGACCTTGGAATCGTCGATACCCAGCCGCCTTGCGGTGGCATCGATGATTCTCACGTTCGCCTGATGAGGAACCAGGAGATCGACATCGTCCAGTTCGAGACCTGCCTTCTCGAGTGAGATCTTGGATGATTCGCTCATCTTGGTAACGGCTCTCTTGAAAATCTCCTGACCTTCCATCGTGATGCCACACATCGCAGGGTCGTGCGTTCCCTGGTCGCCCATCGTGCCGTCGATCGGAGTCTCGAGAATGTGGCCCACCGATCCGTCCATGCCGAGATCGGATGCAAGAAGCCCTACTTCACCATCCGACTCCTCGAGGACGACGGCGCCGGCGCCATCGCCGAAGAGAATGCATGTGGTTCGATCGGTGAAGTCCATCAGATAGTGCAGCTTCTCGGTACCGATCAGGAGAACCGTCTTGTGTGTGCCGCCCCGGATCATGTTGGTACCGACAACGAGCCCATACACGAATCCTGAGCACGCAGCGTTCAGGTCCATGGCAGCAGCGTTCCACGCCTCGAGCTTCTTCTGAACCACGGAGGCGGTCGACGGAATTATCGAATCTCCGCTACAGGTGGCCACCAGAAGGAGGTCGACATCGGCGGGTGTCTTTCCTGCCGCGGCCAGGGCACGATGACCGGCGACGGCCGCAAGATCGGACGCCTCGACGTGGCTGATGCGACGCTCCTTGATGCCGGTTCTCGAAGTTATCCATTCATCCGAAGTCTCGACTAGTTGGGTGAGGTCGTGGTTGGAAAGAACGTTGGGCGGCATGCATTTGCCCCAGCCTGTGATTTCAGCGTTGCGCATGTGACTCCTGATTCACGCCATCGTACCGATGGAGACGAGAGCGAACTGTATGTCCTCGATCGTCGAGATCACCGCGACATTGGCCTCTTTCACCGTGCGACGCGCCATCCCGGCAGTGACATCGCCCGGACCGACATGGACAAAGGTGTCGACTCCGGCAGCCGCCATATTCACCAGTGACTCACTGAACCTGACCGGCGAGACGAGTTGGGCAACGAGGGTGTTTTCGATCTCGCCTGCCTCATGAGGAGCGGCCGTGGTGTTGGACCACACCGGAAAGGCCGGCGGGCGCAGATCGGCATTCGAGAGCGCATCGGCAACCTCTGGTTGCGCAGATTCCATGAACGACGAGTGAAAGGCACCGGCAACGTTCAGGGGTATCGCCCTGCGTACGCCGAGTTCCTGCGCGTTGTCGATCAGCCAAGAGATGTCGTCATCCGCGCCGGCCACCACGACCTGGCCGGGCGCGTTCAAATTGGCAACCTGGAGACGGCCGCCGGCGACGGTCCGCTGCGATGTCATCTCCAAGGCGGACTCCTCGTCAGCCCCTATCAGCGCAGCCATGCCTGATGGCTCGGCATCGGCGGCCTTCGACATGGCCCGTCCCCTGGCCGCTACCACGGCGAGCGCCTCTTCATAACCCAGGACTCTGGCCGCGGCCAGGGCGGTGTACTCCCCCAGGGAGTGACCGGCTGCAGCGGCGGGGTCGGCGTCCATTTCGGCAGCGACAAGCACCCATAGGGCGTAGCTGAGAGCGAACAATGCCGGCTGTGCGTGTTCGGTTCGCGTCAGCTCGTCGTCAGGGCCGTCGAGACAAACGCTCTTGAGCGACCATCCGAGAACGTCGTCAGACCTGTCACCGAGAAGATCGGGCATAGCATCGAAAAGATCGGCTCCCATGCCCACGAATTGGCTTCCCTGACCGGGGAATAGCACTCCAAGACTCACAGATACTCCGACCACCGGTGTCTGGATGTGGTTACGAAAGCGACGAAAGAAGTCGGTCGACGTCGGCTGCGTCGACATCCCTGTGTGTGACCAGCCGCCACGCGCCTGCGAAGGGTGGGTTCGCTTTGATACCGGCAGCTCCGAGCCGGGCAGCCGCCTCGTCCCAACTCATGCCGGTCAGCTCGAAGTCGACACGGACCATGTTGGTCTCGACGAGATCGAGGTCCACGCTTCCAGGGAAGCGCTCCGAGATTGCCGTGCCGAGCTTTTGTGCCAGAACATGGTCCTCGATGAGACGATCGCGCCCTGCAAGAGCCACCCTGCCAGCCGCTGCGATCACACCGGCCTGGCGCATGCCTCCACCCATCCGCTTTCGGAGATACCGCATCTCATCGACGTCGGCCTGCGAGCCACACGTAATCGACCCGATCGGTGCTCCAAGGCCCTTGGAAAAGCAGAACTGGATCGTGTCCGCACCCGATGCCCAACGGTCTGCCGGGATTCCGGTTGCTGCCACGGCATTGAAGATCCGAGCGCCATCGATGTGGATCTTGAGGCCATGTTCTGCGGCGCGAGCGGAGGTCTTGTCCATGACATCGAGCGGGATGACCCGCCCCCCGGCCAGAGTGTGGGTGTTCTCCCAGACCATCAAGCCAATACGCGGGAAGAAACCGGCCAATTCCATGGCATGATCCACATCGTCGGGGAGGATGCGACCTCCCTCGTTGTCAACCGTTCTGAAGCCGACGCCGGAAAGTGCCTGAGGCGCACCGCCCTCGATCGAGCGAACGTGACTGTCGACATGGGCCAGGATCTCCTCACCCGGATTGGTGTGAAGCATGATGGCAAGCTGATTGCCCATCGTCCCCGTCGGGACATAGATGGCGGCTTCCTTGCCGGTGGCCTGCGCCGCCTCCTCCTCCAGGAGATTGACAGTGGGGTCGTCGTGGTAGACGTCGTCACCGAGAGGTGCTGAGGCCATGGCGGCCACCATCTCGGGTGTCGGTCTGGTAACGGTGTCTGATCTGAAGTCGGCGAGGCCGTCAGAAAAAGCCATGCCGCAATGGTACGCCGTTCGACTCAGAGCCGACTCAGGGTGTCGCCTATCCGCGCTGCGGCCTCCGAGACCCTGTCGATCGGCTCGACCAGGGCAAACCTGACGAAACCCTCCCCTGACCGCCCAAATCCGTTGCCCGGACTGACCGCCACCCCGGCCTTCTCGAGCAGGTGGATCGAGAAGTCGAGAGAGCCCATGTCTTCGTACGGTCCCGGAATCTCTGCCCACACGAACATTGTCCCGGCAGGTCTATCGACCTTCCACCCGGTCTCGGCGAGACCGTCGACCAATGCGTCGCGACGTTTCCGGTAGACCTCATTGGTCTCGGTGACGAAATCGTCGGCGGTGGCCAGAGTCTTCGCCGCCGCGATCTGGATCGGCTGGAAAGTTCCGTAATCGAGATACGACTTCAGTTTCGCCAGGGCGGAGACAACGGCCCGGTTGCCGGAAAGAAAACCAACTCGCCAGCCGGCCATCGAGTGTCCCTTGGTGAGTGAGTACAACTCGACTGCAACCTCCGTCGCTCCCGGAACCTCGAGGATCGACGGCGGGCGGTAGCCGTCGAAGGCCACATCCGCGTAGGCGAAGTCGTGAACCACGATCACCCCTGCCTCACGGGCGAAGTCGACCAACCGCTCGAAGAACCCGATGTCGACCGTCTTGGTCGTCGGATTGTGCGGGAAGCTCACGATGATCACACGTGGCCGCGGCCAGGAGTTGAGAAACATCCTGTTGACCACCTCAAAGTAGTCCTCTTCGCTGCCGATTGGGGCCTTGCGCACCTCGGCACCGGCAATGATCGGAGCGTAGATATGGATGGGATAGGAGGGCTCGGGAACGATGGCTGCATCCCCCGGTTGGACCAATGTCCACATCAAGTGCGAGAGCCCCTCCTTCGCTCCAATGGTGGAGATGATCTCCGTCTCGGGATCGAGGGTCACTCCGAACCGGCGCTCGTACCGGCCCGCCATGGCCTCGCGGAGATCCTGGATTCCCCGCGACACCGAGTATCGGTGGTTGGCCGGATCCCGAGCCTCGGAGATGAGGGTCTCGACAGCGATGTCGGGAGATGGAAGATCGGGGTTTCCGAAGCCGAGATCGATCACGTCGACCCCACTGTGTCGAACCTCCGCTTTCCGCCGATTCACCTCGGCAAAGGCGTAGGGCGGGAGCGATCCGATCCTCCTGAAGTCCATGGGCGTAAAACTAGTGTTTTGTTGCCCAAATGCTGGGAGCGACCGTTCCCTCCCCCAGGAGCGCAGCGACGTTGGGGGAGGTGCCCCGCAAGGCGACGGAGGGGGTGACGCCGAAGACCGATCAGGGGAGGTGCCCCGCAAGGGGCGGAGGGGGTGAGAACTATCAGGCGGTCAGCCGGAGAGGCGGTCGAAGACCGCGCTCAGCCGTCTTGGCATGATCGACCGGGATATCCCAACAACTTCGCGAACGAGACTGAGGAGATCCCCGGGGCCGTCCCAGTGCTCATCGACGATCTCGCCTCCCGCTCGATCGATGAGCGAGTCGATCGCGAACATCATGATGAGGATGTCATCGGCCCAACCGATCACCGGTATCACCTCGGGGATGAGATCGATCGGACTCATTACGTAGGCACCGGCCAGACCGAGACTTATCTTCGATCGGCGCGGGACTCTGGGATCGAGGAGGAGACGCCCCACGAGCTTGACGAGGTTGGGCAGCAGGAGGACGGCGTCGGCCATCAGACGCTGGGGCTGAAGATTGGTTCCCTCGGGAGGAATCACGTCGTCGGGACGGAGCCTCTTGCTTCCTTCGCTCATTCGATCTCGATCTTATGACCGGTTTGCTCCGAAGATCGGTCGCGATCCTCATTCATCGAGCCCACCTCCTCGATCACTGCCTCGATCGCCTTGAGACTCTCGATGGCGGCCTGGAGGAGGTGATACGCGGCGCGACGGCCTGCCCGGCCCAATGCGACGACGGTCGGCGACGGATCCTTCAATCGGGATCTCCGAAGCTCACATGAAGGGTCCCGCCGTCGAGCCGAGCCCGCTTGACCTGGCGGCGATGAAGCGCGTCAGGAAGGATGAACGAGCGCCGGTAGGGCCCGAGCCTGACGTACAACTCGTTGCCATGTCGGAAGACGTCCAGATCTGACTTCTCGACGAGTGGCAGCTCCAGCTCCATCGTGAGGACACCATCCTTCTCACTGATGTGGAAGGGGCTTGTTGCCGAGAAGCCATGAATCGGGTCGGCGTCTCCGTAGAGCTCACCTGCCATGACCCGGAGCCGATCGATTCCGACCATCTCGTCGTCAAAGAGCCGGAGCCTCAGTTTGGGCACGTCGGCGAAGGCGTCCTCGATCTCATCGAGGTGTCCCTTCTGTATCGCTCGCCACCTCTCGAAGTAGGGGTCGGATACCAGATCGGGAAGCACCCGATTGACCACCACCCCGTCGACGCCATACCCGAACAGGGCGAGATAGCTGTAGGTGCGTCGAGCCTCGTCGATCACCATCTTCTCGGGATTGACTACGAGCCGGGCCGAGGTGATCTCAGGCTGCGACATCAACTCTTTGACTTCGTCGATAGCCTCGAAGATCGACTGAGCGGCACTGAATACCTCATCCTCGGGGATCGGGAGGTCCGTGAGCCGATTCAAGAGCGGTCGAGCAGCCTTCATCAAACGCCGCTCGGTAGGCATGACCTTCTCGAAGTACCACGACAGCACCTCGGGAAGAGACAGCAGTCTCAATGTCTCTGCGGTCGGAGCGCAGTCGACAACGATCACATCGTACCGACCTGAGCGGGCGTGCCTGTTGACTTCCAGCAGGGCAAACAACTCATCCATCCCGGGAAAGACGAGGAACTCCTCGGCCTCGATTCCGGCGGCGCCGCCCCAGTCGAGCACATTCATGAGCTGCTTCCTGATCGATCCCCAGTATCGATCTAACTGCCGCTGGGTGTCGATCTGTTGCCCGTCGAGCCGTTCGATGATCTCTGTGGGCTCTGACCCCAGCCCCACCGCTATGGCGTCGGCAAGGGAATGGGCAGGATCAGTCGAAGTGATGAGGGTGCGATATCCAAGGTCGGCCGCAGCCAGGGCGGTCGATGCCGCCACAGTGGTCTTTCCCACCCCGCCCTTACCGGTGACGAGGATGATCCGCACGGCTAGCCCACGCGTTCCCGGAGCCCGCGCAACGCCGTGGTGACGATGGTCTTCTCGGCTTGTCGCCTGAGAAAGCCGGGGAAAGAGAAGTTGGGCTCCACGGTGAGCGAGTAGACGACCTCCGTCGCCCCATTCATGGGTGCGAACTGATAGGAGCCTTCCATCTTCTTGAGGTCCTTGCTCTCCTCGGACTTCCAACTGAGAACCTTGGGATGATCGTGGGTGTACTTGAGGACGTACTCGATCTCCTTGATTCCGATGTCGAGCACAAAGCGAGCACGATCGACCAGGCCGGCCTCATCGATTTCGAGAACCTCGACGTCTTTAACGCCGCTGGCCCATTCCGGATATGACGCTACGTCGGCCGCCACCGCATAGAGGGCTTCGGGGGTCGCGTCGATCTCGAGTGTTGAAAAAGTGCCTTCAGTCATAACGCCTGTTTGTCGCTTGTCAGCGAAGGCTAGTGCCCCGTCTTACGAATGATTGTGGTGTCTCACCCTGACACCATTCATGCGACAGACCACTAGCCAAGACGCCCGGTATGAACCAGTGAGTTGCGGAACTCGAGGAATCGGCCGGTTGCCCTGAAGTATCCGGCGTTGAAGCATCTGGTCCGACCGATGCGCCAGCTCGTTGCTTGAGGCTGGTGCACGTCGCCAAACAGGTGGTATTTGGGCTGCACCTCCAACAGATAATCACGAATCGGTCCCGATCCGCGTTCTTGTCTGCCGGTGATCACATCGCCACGCAGGGCACCGACATCTGGCGGGACGTGGGTGCAGAGCACATCGACCGGACCAAGATCGGAGAGCAGGCGCTCCATCTCCTCGTCCGACACCTCTCCATCGGCTTTGAGTGGCGTCTGGATACCCCCGCCAACGAACCCAAACCTCAAACCATTGATGTCGCGCGCCTGGCCGTGCATGTACTCGAAACCGTCGGGAAGTGACTCCGAAAGATGCCGGGGGCGATCAACATTGCCGTGGATGACGTAGCCATGTCCGCCGTCCAGGGCCACCGCCGCATCCCGGTATTGGGCAAGCACGGCCTGACCGATGGCCGATTGAACCTCATGGGCACGGTCGCCGACATGAGAGGTCCAGAGCTCCCGCATTGCCTCATAGTCTCCGGCCGCCCTTGCAACGGACGCTGCCCTGGCGAAGTCGATGCCGAGGACGTCGGCGATGGCGCCGCGACCGTTTCTGTAGTCGGTCAGATTGGCCAGGTCCCCGAGAACAACCACTGTCTCCCCGGTGTCGATCAGACGCCTCAGCGCTTCGAAAGCACCATGGACATCCGAGACAAAGAGCATCAACCCTCCGCCTGGGCGACGGCGTACCTCACCCAGAGGATGGAGAGGATCCCGGCGACGATGGCTATCGCCAGTGAGATCTGCCATGAGAAATCGAGCGGAGAGAACTCGGCGGACATGCCTCCCATTCCGAAACCAACCATGGCCCCGACTATCGCCTTGCCCTTGATCCCGATCAACTCTCCAGGATCGCGTTCGGGATGGCCGACGTTCTCGGAAAAGGCGCCTCCGAGAATCACTACGAGGAGACCGACGACCCCTAGAGCGAGCGAAATCGCGTAGACCTTGACCATGGCGACCGAGCGTAACCCGGCGTGAGGCTTGCGGCGGGGAGCCTCATGAAACCCGCCGCTCGGCCGGAATCAGCCGTAGTCGCGGCACCAGGCCCTCGTCGGCAAGATTCTGAAACGCCTCCGTCTGAGTATCACTCAGATCCACTGGTGAGTCGCCAAGCAGGCAGGTCACCAGGCAATCGTCACAGGCGCTGGTGTCCTTCATGGCACATTGTTGGCAATCGATCAGCATGTTGACCTCCTACCAGACAACGTACGAGGTGCCTGTGACAGATTCGCCTTCTACGCGAAAGACGCCGATCGCGTAGAGCCCAGATCCGCGCCGGATTATCCTCACCGGGGAATCGTGAACCAGAAGGCGCCACACCATTAGTACACCCGCCGGCCTGGCACTTGTCGCGCTTCTTCTCGTTGTGAATGCTTTCTTCGTCGCGGGTGAGTTCTCCCTTGTCACCGTGGAACGCAGCCGCGTGACCCGCAGGGCCGACGAAGGCGATCGACGGGCGAAGAGAATCCTCTCAGGTATCCGCAAGCTCTCCTTCCACCTATCCGGTGCCCAAATCGGAATCACCGTCTCCTCGTTGATTCTCGGGCTGATCGCCAGCCAGGCCTTGGGTCCCGTGGTGAGGCCTGTACTCGAGCGGCTCCCGATATCGGAGGACACCCTTCCTGCAATAACCATCGCGATCGCCCTGGCCTTGGCGACCTCTCTGCAATTGGTCTTCGGTGAGTTGGTACCCAAGAACCTCGCCATCACTTATCCCTATGGCACGGCTCGCAGTATCGGAGTGCCGATGCTGGTGGTCAATGGCCTCTTCTCCCCCATCATCCGCGTCCTGAACAACGCGGCGAACTGGACCGTGCGCCTCATCGGCGTCGAGCCCAGAGAAGAACTGGCTGGAGTTCGCTCTGTCGAGGAGCTCGAACTCATCATCCGGGCTTCCGGCCAGGGTGGATTACTGACCAACGATGAGCTCAGTCTGCTCACCCGCTCCATCGCGTTTGCCGAGAACCGCACCGCCGATGTCATGGTCCCCCGCGTGCAGATCGTCGGGCTTCCCTCTTCCGCCACCGTCTTCGACATGCAACGGGCATCCCTGGAATCCGGGCATAGCCGGTTCCCCGTGTACGGGGAGGACCTCGACCAGATCCTCGGAGTCGCCCATGTGAAGGACAGCCTCCGAGTGCCCCCGTCCGAGAGGGCCAGCGAGCCAATCACCAATCACATGAGGCCGGCACTCGTGATACCCGACAGTCAGCCGCTGGACGCCGTCCTCCTCGAACTCCGGACGCGCGGCTCCGGGATGGCGGTCGTCAGCGATGAGTACGGAGGCACCGCCGGGATCGTCACGTCGGAAGACCTGCTCGAGGAGTTGGTCGGAGAGATCAAAGACGAGTACGACCGCGATATCGAACCGCTCCCCGGTGGCACCGGTGAGGTGTCGGGACTCCTCCATCGCCACGAGGTCGAGGCGGCCGTCGGATTCGAGTGGCCCGAAGGCAGATACGAGACGCTCGGAGGGTTAATAACCGCCGAGTTGGAGCGGCTCCCCGAGGTCGGCGACGCCGTCACCGTCGAAGGCTGGAGGCTGGAGGTCATAGTCCTCGATGGCTTCAGGGTGGATCGAGTCAAGGTCACGCCGCCGCCGGCAGGTACTCCGAGATGAGCTTCTCCGCCCTCGTCTTCGCCCTCGTCCTCGTTGTCATCAATGGATTCTTCGTCGCCGTCGAATTCGCCTTCACTGCCTCGCGCAGGCCGTCGCTCGAGGGAATGGCGAATTCCGGCAATCGATTCGCGGGATGGGCCGTGGCTTCTATGAACGAACTACCTGTCACCTTCGCCGGCGCTCAGCTCGGGGTAGCTGGGGCGTCGCTTGCCCTCGGTTTCGTCATAGAGAACTCACTCGAGGTCGCATTCGAGGACCTCTATCACGCTCTCGGCATCCCGGAGGGGGGTGTTGCAACCATTTCGCTGCTGACCGCCCTGCTCATCGTGGCTTTCGTCCACAACGTATTCGGGGAGATGGCACCGAAGAACGCCACCATCGCCGCCCCGGAGAAGACGGCACTCCTCGTCTCGGCACCTTTCCGGGCCTACGTCACGGTTCTGAGACCGATCATCTTCAGCCTGTCGTGGGTCGCCGGCGCTGTGCTTCGACTATTTGGTGTGAATACCCGACACACCGTCGCGGCCGAGCACTCCGCCGATGACATAGCCGTTCTCGTCAAGACCATCGGCGCCGGAGGCGTGATCGAGCCAAGCTCGTCCAATCTCCTCACAGCTGCCCTCAAGTTCCAGAGCACCGTTGTCTTCGAGGTGATGGTTCCGCGGCCGGATCTGGTTGCGCTTTCTGCCGATGAGCCTGCCTCCAGTTTCGAGAGCACGATGATCTCGACGGGTCACTCGAGGATCCCCATCTATGGCGACGGACTCGATGACATCCTTGGTTTCGTTCATGCAAAGGACTTGATAGCGGTGGGTACCGACGATCTGGACCAGCCGATAGCGGCCGATCAGATTCGTCCGGTGCCACTTGTCCCTGAGACGATGTCCGTATCACCTGTGCTGGAGATGATGAGATCCGAGGGTGTTCACCTGGCAGTGGCCATCGACGAGCACGGAAGCGTCTCCGGGCTGGTCACCCTCGAAGACATCGCCGAGGAGTTGGTCGGGGACATCCGCGACGAGCACGACATCCGCGAGGTGGTGGAGATTCGGCCTGCTGGTCGAGACCGCTACCTGGTGGCCGGCCAAACGCGAATCGATCGATTGGAGGAGATCGGAGCGTCCATCCCGCCGGGTGAGTACGAGACTGTTGGCGGCTACCTGATGGCTGAACTCGGCCGGATCCCCCGCCATGGGGACACAGTCGGCTCGGATGGCTTCGAACTCAGCGTCCGTCGCATGGATGGGAGAAGGGTTCGCGAGGTCGAGTTGAAGGTGCGTCCCCAACACATCAGACCGGAGGAGGACCGTTCCGGGTAGGTCTTCGCGGCCTATACCCGCGTAGACCTACCCAGAATGGTTAGGGGCTAACTGTCCAATCCGAGTTCGATACCGTCCAACCACTCCTTGGCGATAGCGGCCGGATCTTCCTGGTCGAGGTCGGCGCGCTTGTTCATCTCCGTCAGGTCTTCCTGACTGAGCAGAACCGAGACGGCCTCGATGATCTGGGTCATCTCACGGCCGTAGGCATCAACGACTGCCTGGCGTATCGCAGGAACCAGGTTCTCCGCCGGCTGGAGTCCCTTGTCGTCTTCGAGGACGATCCAACCCTTCTCGGCAATGATTCCCTGGCTGGAGAACAGCAGGGCAACGTCGACCTCTCCGCCTTCGAGGGCCGCCACCGTGATCGGGCCGGCGACATCGAGGGGCTTGAACTCGGCGAAGTCGAGACCGTAGACGTCGACCAAACCCTTGAGACAGAACTCACGCTCCGGGCACTCCGGCGGTCCGCCGAAGATCAGGTCGCCGGCAATTGGCTGGAGATCGGAGATCTTGGTCAGCGCGTACTCGGATGCAGTCTCGGCGGTGACGATGTAGGCGTTCTTGTCCTGAGCAGGGCTGTAGGCAAGCAACGTCACACCGGTCTCCTCATAAAGGGCTTTCGCCTCCTCGTAGGTCGACTGTGATTCAGCCGTGGGCGCGCCCCCCAGGAATGAGTCGATCGTCCCCACATATTCCGGTACGAGGTCGATCTCGCCACTCTCGAGAGCGGGCTTGACGACTTCGCGGTTGCCAAGGTTCAGCTTTCTCTCGACCGTGTAGCCGAACTGCTCCAGAGCCTGGGCATATATCTCGGCGACGATCACCGACTCGTTGAAGTTGAACGATGAGACGACGATTGGATCGCCGTCCGTGCTGTCACCCGATCCACAGGCCGCCGCTACGAGCGACAACGCCAGGACCGCCCCAACAGCGCGGTTGCGGAATACTCTCCGCATGGGTTTCTCCTTTTCATTGCTTGTCAGATAGTTGCCAAACCGGGTCTGGCAGGACGAAGAACCATAGGGACCATCCGCAGATTCCCGATATCAGCCTGACGTCCGAATCCCCCGGGGTGTCGCCACCCGCTGGATGGCTCCCATTCCAAGCTCGGCCAGAACGGCCAGCCCCGCTACGAGGACGGCGCCAACCACCAACTCACCCTGATCTTGCTGGGCAAACCCGTCGACGATGAAACGGCCCAGCCCTCCCCAGGCAGTGAGCGCCCCAAGAGTCGCCGTCGCGATCACCTGGACGAAAGCAATCCGGATCCCCTCGACAATCACCGGGGAGGCCAGCGGTACCTCTACTCCGCCTAGTACCTCGCCCTCGGTGAACCCCATCCCTCGGGCCGCTTCGATAGTGGCAGGAGGAACACCCTGAATCGCCGCGACAGTGTTGGTGAAGATCGGTGGTGCAGCCAGGGCGATCAAGGCCACCAGCACCGGCCATGGACTGAGAACCCCGACTCCCAGGTTCACCAGGATCATCACGGTCAGAACGAGGATGCCGAACGAGGGAATCGCCCGGCCAATGTTGACGACAGCGGTTGCAGCATCGGCTCCTCTCCGGGTGTGGCCGAGCCAAAGCGCCAGCGGCATGACAAGAACGATTGCGATCAATGTCGCGGCCACCGACACCCACAGGTGCTCGAACAGCCTTACCCAGATCGACCCGGAGCCCGACCAGGTCGACGGCTCGGTGAGAAACTCCGTTATCTGTTCCCAGAATGTCACGCGCTACCCCGTTGCCAGGGAGTGAGCCGTCTCTGCAGCCAGACAAAAGCGAGGTCGAGGATGGTGGCGAGGACGACAGACAGAAACACGCCGACGAGTGTTTGGGTGATGAAGAAGCTGTTGAAGCCTCTCAGTATGAAGAACCCGTACCCGCCCAGACCCAGGACAGCGGTGATCGTCACCAGGCCCACAGTCGTCACAGTCGCGATGCGCAATCCGGCGACGATGACGGGGAGTGCGAGCGGAACCTCCATCCTCCAAAACCGGGCAGACCGCGTGTATCCCATCCCGTCGGCCGCTTCCAGGATTGAGGGCGGGACCCCATCTATCCCTGCGACGATGTTCCGGATGAGGATCAGAAGCGTGTACGACGTGAGAGCGATGATCGCGTTGGTAGCGTTGAGGCCCACGATCGGCACGAGAAAGGCGAACGTCGCCAGCGACGGGATCGTGTAGAGGATCCCGGTCACGAGCGTGATCGGCGCGTAGGTGCGGCGCCAGCGGAGAGCGACCACGGACAGGGCAAGAGCGATGATGAACCCGAGCCCAACGGGCACCGCAGTCAAGTAGATGTGCTCCCAGGTACGGTCGACGATCTGATCCGCGTTCCGGACCACCCACTCCCAGTCGAAGAAGGGGCGCTCCTGCGCAAGCGTCATTCAGTGATCTCCTCGGCGATTGCCTCGAGATCGAGCATTCCCAGGTACCGGCCGCCCTCGACCACGGCGGCGACACGGGCATGGCTCGTCACCACCGCATTGAGAGCCTCACGCAGTGACGATTCGGGATGAAGGGTGACCAGGAAAGGCTTCGCATCGATGCCTTCGAGGCTGCCCTCGCCCAGGTCGTCTTCGGATACCCACCCCAGCAGCCTCTCTCCGTCGAGAACACCCACCCAGTCAACGGCGTGTGCTGTCATGACCTGCCGTGCCACGGACAGCGAAGATCTAACGTCGACCACCGGCCCTTTCTCCAGTGGAGTCCCCGAGACCGGCAGCAGGGCCAGTCGTTTCAGTCCGCGCTCACCGCCCAGGAAGTCCTCCACAAACTCGTTGGCGGGTTCGGCGAGAATCCTCTCGGGTTTGTCGTACTGCTCGAGGATCCCGCCTACGTTGAGGATGGCGGTCCTGGTCCCCAGGTAAACCGCCTCGTCGATGTCGTGGGTCACGAAGACCACCGTCTTACCGAGGGTCCTGTGCAGTTCGAGGAACTCGGCCTGAAGCTTGGCTCGCACTATCGGGTCGACCGCTCCGAACGGCTCGTCCATCAGAAGGATGGGAGGATCGGCGGCGAGAGCCCTCGCCACACCGACGCGCTGCTGCTGACCTCCCGACAACTCCGATGGGAATCGTTCGAGCATCTCGGGTTCGAGACCCACCATCTCGATCAGTTCGCGGACCCGATCCTCAACCCTCGGCGCTTCCCATCCCAGCAGGCCCGGCACCGTGGCGATGTTCCGGCGGATCGTCCGATGGGGAAAGAGACCGATCTGCTGTATCACGTAGCCAATCGAGCGGCGCAACTCGTGCGCCTCCAGGCTCAACGCATCCTGTCCGGCAATACGGATCGTTCCCGTGGTGGGCTCGATGATCCGGTTGATCATCTTCAGGGTCGTCGTCTTGCCACATCCGGACGGCCCGACCAGCGTGACGAATTCTCCTTCTTCGACGTCCAACGACAAGCGATCCACTGCGGGTGACGTTGTGCCGGGGAAGACTTTGGTCACGCCATCGAGACGGATCATTGGTTGGTCGGACACGAGAGCTGCCTCCGATGGCGGGGTCGGAAGTCCCTAACCGTTCTCCTGGAGGAAACTCAACACCTCCGAGATGTATTTCTCAGGATCGGCGTCGTAGGAGCCGTGGTGGGCATCGCTCTCATATTGCACCAATCTCACCAAGGCAGACTGGGTCTCGGCGAATCGGATGCTCTGTGTCACCGGAACCTTGTCGTCTCCGGTTGTGTGCTGCACAAGCGTCGGGACCCTGAGGGAACTCTCCGCCTTGGACACGTAATCGATTGACTTCCAGTTGACGTCGATGCGTAGCGACGTGATGAATTTCGCCACCCATGTGAGGGTGATCGGAACCTTGGCTGGAATCAGCGGAAGATCGCGCTGGCCGGCGCCGTAGTCAACGGTGTCACCCATGTCGATGTTCGGTGCGTCGAAGATGAGACCCTTGATCTCGTCGAGATTGTTTCGATAGACGAAGGACAGAATGTGTGAGGCTCCCGTGCTGAAGCCGCTGAAGATGAGGGAATCTGCGCCATTGGCCTCGGCAAACTCGACAGCTCCTTCGATGTCCTCCCACTCGCTCACCCCGTACCGGTAGTAGCCGGTCGAGTCCAGTGGCTGACCGAAGTCGTTGCGATAGTTGATGGAGAGCTGGGGGAAGCCCGCTTCGTTGATGGGAGCAAACAGATACTCCATCTGCGACACGGCCGAGCCCTTGCCATGCACGTGGATCACCCAGGTCGAACCCGAGGCCGGGATGTAGACCGCGTCCATCGAACCGAGCGGGGTGTCGTAGGCCACGTCCACCGCCTCGGGATGCCCGACTGCCTCTCCGGCTTCGAGCGACGGAACAAAGCCGTCTTCGATGAGCTCGTTCGAGAAGTACCAGCCGCCGGCCACATGGCCGACGACCACCAATGCGATTAGCGACCAAATGAGGCCGCGGAAAAAGGATCTTGCGGACATTGGGGCTGATTCTTGTCGAATTCAGCTGGCCCGCAAAGACAATCCTCCGACGAGATACTCATCGTGGTCGGTGACAGGTATCGGATCCTCCCCAAAGGCGGGCTCCAATTCCCAGGCCTCGACGATCGTGTTGTCGACGCGAACGGAGATCGCCTCCTCCATGACTGACTCGACATGGTGACCGCCGGCGTCTTCCAGACGCTTCCGACGAACCACTCCGACGAGCCGCCCGGCCTCGGCAACGGCGAGAGTGCTCTCGGTATGCATCCGCAGGGCGTCGTCGGCCTGACGTAGCGGCGCCACGTAAACCGGGTCGCCCATGAACCTGAATACGCGATCGGGTGCTGATCGAACGACGACGGCTCCCGCATGGGCAGTTCGGCGAAGCCTCGCTCCAGGGCCAAACATATAACGCTGCAGCCACGAGCCTCCCGGGGCTCCGAGAACAAGCAGGGCGCCGTCCTCGAGAGTCTCGACAAGCTCGGCGATTCCGTCGACCTCAACAACCTTGCTGCCAAGAGTCGGCAGCGCCGCTCCGATTTGGGCGAGAACATTCTCGGCGTCGTGGCTCTCCTGACCGGGTGCCGACGCGGAGACCATCCGGGCTGGGACTCCAAGAGCAGCTCCGATCGCGACGGCGGTCTCAGCGGCCAGCATCGAATGGGGACCACCCGCAACCGTGGCCACGACGCTGGTGACCTTTGCGGGCTGGAAGTCGACCGGGACGGCGACATTGACCAGGTCGAAGGCGCCGGGCATCTTCCTAGCAACGAGGAGACCGGCGCGATGGTCGATGCAAGCCTTGGCCGCGTCACCTGAAATGCGGGGCGCCTTCTCCGACAAGAGTTCGGCAAGTTCGCCACATCCCTTGCCGCGCGTCCACACGACACTGAAATCGTCGACGGTACCCCTACTCATCTTCTCTAAGTGTGGCATCAAACCCGATCACAATCCAGCAATCATCTCAAACACCCCAACCGATTGCGTGGCACGATTAGTTCCATAGTGACATATTGACGGCCGGCTCTGACAGGAATGTGACATGGAATTCTCCGAGGTACTCGCCAAGCGGCGCATGGTGCGAAACTACACCGACGATCACGTTGCCGACGACTCATTGGACCGCATCGCCCGCGCTGCTCTCCGAGCACCCTCGGCAGGCAACAGCCAGGCGATCGCAGTCGTAGTCGTCAGAGATGCCGACAGACGGACACGCATCGCTGAACTCGCCGGTGAGAAGGGCTACGTCGACGCCGGATTCGACCCCTGGATATCCCGAGCACCGGCCCACGTGGTTGTCTCGGTCTCGGAAAAGGTCTATCGCGACCGCTACTCCGAGCCCGACAAGATCGGGTCCGATGGAGAGCAGAAGGAGTGGCCGATTCCTTACTGGTGGGTGGATGCGGGCGCAGCGATGATGGCGGTCCTTCTTGCGGTGGTTGACGAGGGCCTGGTGGCCGGCTTTCTGGGGGTCCACTCGGTGCCGGATCTCGCCGACGAACTCGGACTCCCCGACGACCACACTCCCATCGGTGTCATCACGGTTGGGCACCCGGCTCCCGACCGCCGGTCAGGAAGCCTGAACCGGCCGCAGAAGTCTCTCTCGGAGGTTATTCACTCCGAGCATTGGGG
>JAYEGJ010000125.1:0-7644 GCA_034658975.1 Actinomycetota bacterium | reverse complement strand
GACTCCCCGACGACCACACTCCCATCGGTGTCATCACGGTTGGGCACCCGGCTCCCGACCGCCGGTCAGGAAGCCTGAACCGGCCGCAGAAGTCTCTCTCGGAGGTTATTCACTCCGAGCATTGGGGCTAGGAGCCCGCTGACCAATGCATGTCACCCATCTCGAACGACCAGCCATCACCACTCGCTTCGTCCTCGGCTTCACCATTCCGCACCAGGAGTGGCGAAACCTCGTCCTTGCGACTGGCGCGTCTGGCCGCCGATCTGAGCAACCGCATTAACCAGCAGACTCCTCGTGACGGGCCAACTACTCCTCGCCTGCCGAATCGTCGCCCGCCGGCAGCATCCTCTCCAGAACCTCATAGGCCTCGGCGAGGTCTGACTCCTTGACGAGGACCTTCACCCCGTGCATCTGGTCGAAGGTCGGGATGGAGGATGTCATGACGTCCGACTCCACGATCGCCTCGATCCCGAAGGTTTCGAGTTTCGCCTTGACGAGGTTCGCTTCCGTGAGGCTCCCGTAAGTGCCGAGCCGGCTCAGTTTCATGACAGGACTCTAGAAGACCGTTCTGTGCGGGTTAGTTACGCGTGACGCGTAGTAAACCCGCACAGAACGGATGATTGGTTCCGGACCAAGACCTGGCGGTGCGATACTCGCCAAACATGGCGGTTCAGATCAGCTCAGCCTCGAACGATCGGATGAAGCACCTGGTCCGACTGCGCGATCGACGCCACCGCGACGCTGATGGATTGTTCGTGGTGGAGGGCGACCGATTGTTCTCTCGCGCCATCGCCGCCGGCTTGGAGCCGCAGGAGATCTTCGTGGCGCCGGATCACCCAATGGCCGATGATTCCCGGGTGGTAGTCGTCGATCCCGGCGTACTCGACAAGGTGTCGTACCGCCGGACATCCGAGGGCCTGGTGGCAATCTTCAGACAATTCGAATCGTCTCTGGCGGACCTGGAGAGATCGGACCGAACCCTCCTGCTCGCCGGCGAGTCGATCGAGAAGCCGGGAAACCTCGGAGCGATGGCCCGCACTGCAAACGCCATCGGATCAGACGCCCTCCTCTCCATAGGAAGCGTCATCGACGTCTTCAACCCCAACGTGCTGAGGGCTTCCACCGGAGCCATCTTCGAGACCCCGGTCGTCACCTGCTCGATCAAGGACCTGGGCGAATGGCTCGTGCACAACGAGGTGCGGCTCGTCGCGACTTCCCCCGATTCCCGGAGAACCATCTGGGATGCCGATCTTTCAGGTCCGGTCGCCATTGCCGTAGGCGCTGAAGACGCAGGCCATTCCGATGCGCTGCTTCGACTCGCCGACGAGGTCGTCCGCATCCCGATGACCGGGTCGGTCGATTCCCTCAACGCATCGACCAGCCTCGCCGTGATGGCATACGAAGCGCTCCGTCAAAGATCCTGACGCCAGTGCCAGAGTACTAGTTGACATCGAACACCTGTTCGATTTAGCCTGGGGCGGGCCTTGCAAACTGCCTTTCAACCCAGCTTCGACGACCTGTCGACACCCCTGATCGACGTCACCTTCTGTGTGCTCGACCTCGAGACGACCGGTGGTTCGCCGGCCAACTGCGAGATCACCGAGATCGGTGCGGTCAAGTACCGGGGTGGAGAAGCCCTCGGGACATTTCAGACTCTGGTCGATCCGGGCCTTGCGATTCCGCCATCAATAACCATCCTCACCGGGATCACCGAGGCCATGGTCGTGGACGCCCCGAACATCGCCACCGCCCTCCCCACGTTTCTCGAGTTCATCGGAGACAGCGTCATCGTCGGTCACAACGTCCGATTCGACATGTCGTTTCTGAACGCCGCTGCCATTCGGTACGGATACGGGCGAATCGAGAACAAGACAGTCGATACCGCAGCACTGGCACGCCGCTTGGTGCGCCCGGAGGTGCGCAATCTCCGGCTTCAGACTCTGGCAGCACACTTCGCGAGCCCGACCAAGCCGAACCATCGCGCCTTCGAGGACGCCAAGGCGACCGCTCACGTGCTTCACGCGCTGCTCGAGCGGGTGGGTTCGCTGGGGGTCACCAACCTCGACGATCTCCTCCAGCTCCCCACTGCGCGGGGATCTGCGCACTACTCCAAGATCTCCCTGACCCAAGATCTCCCCAGAAAGCCCGGTGTCTACGTGTTTCGCGACAAGAACGGGAACCCGCTCTACGTCGGCAAGGCATCCAATCTGCGGGCACGGGTACGGCAGTACTTCTACGGCGACAAACGGCGGAAGATCGCCGACCTGATGAGAGAGTTGCACACGATCGACCATCAGGTCTGCGAGACCGTGATCGAAGCCGAGGTGACCGAGCTTCGACTGATCCACACGTACAAGCCTCGCTACAACCGACGCTCCCGACCGCCAAAGGCCTCTCACTTCGTAAAGCTGACCAGGGAGCGCTTCCCGAGACTATCGGTGGTCCGAGCGATCAGAGACGACGGCATCGCCTACCTGGGCCCGTTCCGCTCCAAGCAGACAGCCGATCTCGTGGTAGCGGCAATCTGGGATGCATCCCCGATACGTCGGTGCCGATCACGACCTGCGTCCAGGACCGGTAAATGCGCATCGGCACAGCTCGGAGTGGCCAGGTGCCCGTGTGACGGCACGCTGGGGGAGGTCGAGTACCAGGGAGTGGTTGGCGAGTTGATCGCCGGACTCACCGAGTCACCGGATCTGCTGCTGACGCCTCTGGAAGAGCGGATGACACAGCTCTCCTTCGAACAGCGCTTTGAGGAAGCCGCCTGGCTGCGCGATAGGCACGATGCCCTTGCCGGGGCCATCGATCGACGACAGCGGTGGCAGTCTCTCGCCACGGCGGGTTTGGTCGAGCTCGAAGACGAGTCGGGGCGTTGCGTCGTGGTCGATCATGGCCGCTTCGCCGAGGCTCGCAACCCCGGAGAGACGACGGCCCTCCGGCTACACCAGGCACCCAACGTCGAGGTCTTCGAGGTACCCGAGTCGGTGCAAGCAGCCGAGGAGGCCGAGGTCATCTGGAGATGGCTGGCCGGCACGCCGCTCCGGCTGACCGAGGCAACCGGGGAGTTTTCCTTCCCGCTCAAAAGGGCGGTCCGTCTCGGCCGCCCGACGTCGAAGGCGGCATAACCCGACTCCACACGGCGTTGGGCAGGATGATGCGACTCCGATCTCTATTTCTCGCCCTTGCAGTCACTCTGGCCGCATGCGGCGGCGCGGCCGCCGATACCGGCACTTCCGCTCGTCCCGACCTGCCCGAGACCTCGGCCGACGAATTCGAGGCCCATTTGGCAACGATCGACCGCCCGGCAGTCGTCAACGTCTGGGCATCATGGTGTCTCCCTTGTAGAGCGGAGGCCCCTCTCCTGAACACCGCCTTCGATGAATACGGCGGTCAGATCGAGTTCATCGGCGTCGACGTTACGGACAATCAGGCGGATGCCAAGGACTTCCTGGACGAGTTCGGCCTCGATTTCGACCACTTCTTCGACCGCGACCGAGAGGTTCCCAACTTCTACGCCGGAATCGGAACTCCGATCACCTTCTTCTTCGGTCCCGGTGGTGAGTTGATCTCCACGCACAACGGCGTCCTGGACGACCGAACACTCGCACTCAACATCGACGAACTACTCTCGCTGGACCAATAGCTACGGGCCACTAAATGGAATTCACCCTCTTGTGGGCAGCCCTGACGGGCGTCGTCTTCGCGTGGATCGGCACCAAGATCTGGAGCGAAGGCCTGCCGGACCACCCCGCCGACCGGATGATCGGGGCGGCCGCCGGCGGTCTTCTCATCGGCAGACTCACCGAGATGTTCCTCCAGGGCATCAACCCCATCACCAACCCTCTCGACATCCTGATCGTTCGTGGCGGAGTGCACACCGGCATGGCGAGCCTGGGGGCAGTCACCGCTTACCTGTGGTCGGCCAAGTGGAATCTCCGCTATCTCGACGCCACCGCACCCGCTGCCCTTTTCGGCTTGGCAGGATGGCATGCAGGTTGTGTGTGGCGCGGAGCATGCCTCGGAACCGAATCCGCCCACCCCTGGGCATGGGCCCAGGACGGGAGCGCCATCACCAGGCACCCGGTCGAGTTGTACGCCGCATTGGGCTTCGTCATCGCTGCCTTCGTGGTCGCGAAACTCTCGTCCGCCCTCCTGGTCCGGACAGGAACCGCCCTGGCTTTGGCCGGTCTCATCCGACTGGCGACAGAGCCTATGCGGCCGTCCATCACTGGCGGGCCGGTGGGTTGGTACATGGGAGCCATCGTCGTGGGCCTCGTTATCGCCGCGGTCGGGGCCCGTCTGATCGAACAGCGCATCCCACAGCCAACTTGATGCACCGCCGGGGTCATATCAGACTCCGGTGGTGGATCCACTCGTAGTACTCGACGGGGTCGGCGTTTCCCTGGGCGGAAAGCCGGTTCTTCGTGATGTGGACCTGACCGTCACCCCCGGCGAGACGGTCGGGATCTCGGGACCCAACGGTTCGGGCAAGACCACCATCGTCCGGGTGCTGGCGACCCTCATCAAGCCCGACCAGGGAGGCGCCGTTGTCCTCGGCGCCGACCTCGACTCCTCCGATTTCTATGCCATCCGACGGATGATCGGGCTGATCGGGCATGTGCCTGCGCTGATACCCGAACTCTCTCTCCGTGAGAACCTGAGCCACTACGCCCGTCTTGGTGGGATCGACGAAGACCGGATCGACCCGGTGCTCGACGTTGTCGGGCTCGACTCGGCATCCGACCGCCGGGCTTCGGCGAGCTCGTTCGGCATGAAGCGGCGGGTCGAGGTAGCCCACCTGTTGCTCGCCCGACCACGAATTGTTCTGCTCGACGAGGCAACATCTGGTCTCGATACCGAGGCAAGAGAACTCATCGACGCCCTTATCGATAGAACAACGGCCGCAGACGGTGCGGTGGTGATGGTTTCGCACGATGCAGAGGCTCTGGCCAGTGTCTGCTCTCGTGTTCTTCGCATCGGTGGGGGAAGACTGGAGCCGGTCACGTGAGCTTCTGGTCCCAAGCCATCGAGATCGCCCGGGTCGACCTTGCCGTCGAACGCCGGCTCGGTGACACACTCCGCATCGTCACCCCCTTCGCTGTCATTGCACTCCTTGTCTTCCCACTCGCCCTTGGCGTTCGCCTCTCGGTAATCAGAGAGATCGGTCCCGCCGTGTTCTGGGCCCTCGGGATCTTGTTCGGGATGCAGATCGCCCTTCGTCAATCAGCCGCTGATTCTCCCGAGCGCCGCGACATCTACGCCCTGATGGGGCTGGACCCTGCGGCGCGATTCGCCGGGAGGGCAATGTCCGGCGGCGTCCTGATGGTGGCGTTCCTTTTGATCCTCTTCGTCGCCATGGTGGTCCTCTACGGACCTTCACTTCCTCCGGGGTCGACCTGGGTGGTTGTCGTCTCAGCGGTGCTTTTTGCCATCGGGCTCACCGAGTTGGCAACATTGGCCGGCGAGATCACCGCGGGTCTTAGCAATCGGAACTCCCTGGCCTCCCTGATCGTCGCTCCGTTGGCGCTCCCGCTGGTGATTGGAGCCTCGCAGGCGTTGGAAGCACTAGTGCGTGACGTCGGTATCCTTCCCTGGATACTCCTGCTGCTGGCCACCGACCTGGCCCTGGCAGTTGCGGGCATCGGACTGGCCCGGCCGATCGAGGAAGCGACGAGATGACCAAAGTGAGAGTGCTGTTCGGTTTTGCCGGCGCCGCCATCGCCGTCGGGTTGTGGCTTGCCTTGACCGCTCCGGCCGATGCCCTCCAGGGCGAGTACAGCCGCATCATCAACGTCCACGTCCCAACGATTTGGGTGGCCTACCTGGCGTTCTTCGTCACTTCCGTTGGTTCACTCATGTGGCTCTGGCGAAAGACGCCGCGGTGGGACCGTCTCGCCTCGTCTTCCGTCGAGGTTGGTGTGCTCTTCACCGGCATCAGCCTGATCACGGGCATGATTTGGGGCAACGCCGTTTGGGGAACCGCGTGGGATTGGGGCGATGCTCGATTGACCACAACCGCCGTCATGTTCTTCGTCTACCTCGGTTACCTGGCTCTCCGGGGGGCAGTCGACGACCCGGCCGTCCGGGCACGTCGCTCGGCCATCCTCGGCGTTGTGGCCGTGATCCAGGTCCCGCTCACGTATTTCGCGGTCAACCTGTTCCGAACTCTTCACCAAACACAGTCTCTCCGCCCGGACGGATCGACCATGCCCGACGAGATGATCACGGCCATGCTGGTGAACGTGATCGCCTTCACGATGCTCTACGCCGCCCTACTCACCGCTCGTCTAGAAGTGGCCAAGGCCGAAGAGGCAGCCGCGGTCGAGTCGGCTCTGGCGGGCGACGCTGTCAAGCCCCCCAAACTCAGCGAGGTGAAGGATGTCTGAGACTGCCGTGGTCGTTTCGACCTTCGTCATCAGCTACGGGCTGATCGGCGCTTACGCGGCGTATCTCCACCTGAGACTGCGCAAGGCAGAGCGCTGATATGAGTCAGCGGCGGTTTGTCGTCCTCGGGATTGGAGGAGTGATTGCACTGGTGTTCGCCATGACTCTCTTCAGCCTCGACGACAACCTCACCTACTACCTCTACCCCACCGAGGCCACCGAACAACGCTCCGATTTCCCCGACGGCGAGAAGTTTCGTCTCGCCGGTCTCGTGGTCGAAGGCTCTTTGACAGAGGTTGGCGACGACCTCGAATTTGATGTCACCGATGGGGGAGCAACGATCCCGGTCTTGCTGATCAACACACCACCACCGCTCTTCGATGAAGACGTGCCCGTTCTCCTCGAGGGGGCCTGGCAAGAGAATGTCTTCACAGCCGACACCGCACTCATCCGCCACGATGAGAACTATGAGATCCCCGAAGAGGGCGGGGCTTACTCCGAAGACTGATGCTCGCCTTCCTTGGATTGGCCGGCGTGATAGCAGCCCTCGCGGGCGCCATGCTTCTCATCTGGCGCGGCTACCGCGCCGCCACGGGAAGTGAGGCCGATCCCGTTGCTCCCGCCAGACTGCTCATGTCAGGAGCCATCGTCGCGTTCGTCGCCATGGAGTTGGCGC
The DNA here is from genome assembly GCA_034658975.1 of Actinomycetota bacterium. Classification (GTDB taxonomy): domain Bacteria; phylum Actinomycetota; class Acidimicrobiia; order Spongiisociales; family ZC4RG35; genus SZUA-217. The sequence goes on along the minus strand of JAYEGJ010000125.1, from coordinate 584 downwards.
TTCTCACCGACGACTTCTCGGTCGCATACGTGGCCAATCACCATTCCACGACAACCCCCTTCCCCTTTGACGTTGCCACGGCGTGGGCAGCTCTCGAGGGCTCGATCCTGGTGTGGGGCCTGGTGTTGGCGGTATTCACATGGATGGTGGCCAGGCGATATAGGGCCCGGCCGGATTCTCTGGGCGCGGCTGCCTTGGCCGTGCTGGGAGGCGTTGCCCTTTTCTTCTTCGGACTGATGCTGACGGTTGCAAACCCGTTTGAGGTCTGCGTCGAAGCGGCGGCCAACGGCTGCCTTGCGTCGAGTCCGTGGCCGTTCGCGTCAGTGGACGCTCCGGTCAATGGGCCTGGTCCCAATCCCTTGCTCCAGAACCACCTTCTGATGGCTATCCACCCTCCGATCCTCTACATCGGCTACGTCGGGCTCACTGTCCCCTACGCCTATGGCATTGCGGCGCTGTCTTCACTCTTAATCTCAGAAAATGCCATGCCATTTGCTCGAAGATGTTTCTCTAACCAATTTTTATTTTTCTGTATGGCTTCATCTTTGAGACTATGACAGTATTTTAAAACTGAGTAAGCCCTA
>JAYEGJ010000124.1:0-7361 GCA_034658975.1 Actinomycetota bacterium | reverse complement strand
AGGAGAACCATGCCCCACACGTCGTCTGTCTGACGACCCAAGGTCTCACGCACAGATGCCCGGAACGCAGCCAGCTTCTGCCGGATCCTGCCCTGTTGCGCTGTTTTCTTCTTGTTGGTTTGGGACACCCGTCTCCGCCCGGATCCCTTCCGGGTGGGTGTCCTGGTTGGCATGTGGGTGAAGACACTACAGGCGCGACGGCCCCGAACCAACGACTCCGACTCAACGCGACATTCCGTGACGCAGGGTGGTTGGAGGAGGTGTATGGTCGGCTACAGGTTTGGCAACAATGGAGGTAATCCAAATGAGACGTTCGTTGTCTCTTCTCACCGTTCTCGTCATGGCTTTCGCTTTGATCCCGACAGTCGCCGTCGCCGATGAACACGGCGAATGCGGCGATTCGTACACGCCGATCTATGACATCCAGGGAGATGGAAGCTCGAGCCCTATCGTCGGAGACACGATCGTCACCGAAGGCATCGTCACTGTCGACGTGCAGAAGGACGAGGAGCACGATGGCTTCTTCCTCCAGGACCCGACAGGTGACGGCGACCCCTCGACTTCCGATGGGGTCTACGTCTTCAATAGAGACACGTTCGGATTCGACGTGTCGGTCGGTGACCACGTGCGCATTCGCGCCAGGGTGAACGAGTTCTTCGGTGAGACCCAACTCGGCTCGGTGTTCTCCGACAACGCGACCGTCTGCGGGACGGGATCCATTCAGCCCACAAGGGTCAAAACGCGCGACTTCAACTCCAGCCCTGAGCAATACGAGGGCATGTTCCTCGAGTACAAGGGCACCAACTTCGTGACTGACACGTTCGAGATGTATCGGCGTGGTCAGATCTGGATCGCCTCCGACGACGTGGTCGAGCAGCCCACCAATGAGTTCCCCGGTGGTTCCGATGCCATGCACGCCATGGCCCTGGACGGGATAGCTCAGTCTGTGATGCTGATTTCGGCTGTGACAGACCGGGGAGCGTTCCCACAGCTCCCCTTCGTGCATGAGAACGGCACCCTCCGAATTGGAGACAGGGTGATCAACCCGAACGGAGCGATCAAGTACGCGTTCGGCAACTACAAGATGGTCAACAACCCGGACCCCGTCTTCGATGAGACCAACCCAAGGCCGGGATCCCCCACGGTCCACGGCGACCTCGTCGTGGCCTCCTTCAACGTCCTGAATTACTGGACCACGCTTGGTGGACGTGGGGCCGACACGGCTGAGCAGTTCGCCATCCAGCAGGAGAAGGTCGTTGCCGCGATTCGCGGCATGGGCGCCGACATCGTCGGTCTACAAGAGATGGAGAATGACCATCCGGCGGATGCCCCGATCATCGACCTCATCGATGCCCTGAACGAAGCCGAAGGCGAAGAGGTCTGGGCACGTGTCGAAGGGTTCGAGCAGAACATCTACCCAATCGTCAACGAGATCATCTACCGCAACGACCGGGTAGACCCCGTCGGGGGTGCGATGACTCTGATCGGTTCGGCGTTCGATGACTGTCGATTCGACGATTGCTCGAATGTGAACAATCAGCTTGGACGACGCCCGGTAGCGCAGGCATTCGAGTATGACGGCTCGACTTTCACGGTGGTGGTGAACCACTTCAAGTCGAAGAGTACGACTGGCGCCACAGGAGCGGATTTGGATCAGGGTGACGGGCAGTCCGGGCACAACGCACGACGCGTGCTTCAGGCCCAGGCGGTCCTCGACTGGATCCCCGACGTGGTTACGGAGTCAGGCGACGAGGACATTCTGGTCCTGGGCGACTTCAACGCCTACACATTCGAGGATCCTATCCTCCTGCTCGAAACCGAGTTGAACAACCTGACGAAGCGATATGTGAAGGATTCCTACTCCTTCAACTTCTTCGCCTCGTTCGCAGCCCCGTTCATCGGGCGAGGGGCCTTGGACCATGCCTTCTCGACGCCTGTGATGAACAAGCAGATCAGAGATGTGGTGACCTGGCATATCAACGCCGACGAGCCGTGCTCGGTGTACTTCTACGACGGCGGTAGCTCTTGCTTCCGGACTGCTGAGCCCGACCCATCGGCGGTCGCGCCCGGGCCGTACCGGTCGTCGGATCACGATCCGGTGCTGATCGGGCTCGACCTCGACCCGGACGATCATCCCGGCCAGGGAAAGGGAAACGGCAAGTAGCCACCGATACATTCGATTGACGGAAGCCCCCGGACTTGATCCGGGGGTTTCCCTTTTGGGGACTTGCTACCTTCGCCCCATGCCATCGCCCATGATCTCGTACCGGCCGGATCGTCTCGACCCCGATGAGCAGGCACGCCGTGCGACGGCCTTCTATGAGGAGATGAACGGGCGACGCAGCGTCCGTTTCTTCTCCGACGAATCCGTCCCACGTGAACTCATCGACCAGGCGATCCGGACCGCATCCACATCCCCGTCCGGGGCACACCGCCAGCCGTGGACCTTCGTCATCATCGGTGACCCCGAGGTCAAGCGGCAGATCCGGATCGCGGCCGAAGAGGAGGAAAGGGTCAACTACGAGGGTGGGCGCATCCCGGAGCACTGGCGCGAGGCACTGGAACCGTTGGGTACCGATTGGCGCAAACCGTTCCTGGAGACCGTGCCGTGGATCGTCGTCATGTTCGAGCAGCGATATGGTCTATCCGACGACGGCAGCAAGGTGCATCACTTCTACGTGAAGGAGTCCTGCGGTATCGCTGCCGGCATCTTCATCACAGCGCTCCACCACATGGGTCTGGCAACGCTGACGCACACCCCGTCCCCCATGGCCTTTCTCACCAAGCTCCTCGGCCGCCCGAAGAACGAGCGCCCCTTCTGCATGTTCCCTATCGGCTACCCGGCCGAGGACTGCGTCGTCCCCGACCTGACGCGCAAGAGCCTGGACGAGGTCGCGGTAGAGGTCGGCGAGGCCTGATCGCGCCACTCTCGAGGCGGTTAGTCCCATATATGGGACGTACTACCTCAGGTCGCGTTTTAGAGCTCCATGAGGACGGGGACGATCACCGGGCGGCGTGCCGTCTCGGCGCGGATGACCCGGCCGGCGGCCTGACGCACCGTCTTTTGGAGTTCGGCGTGGTCGGTCCTGCCCGGCTCGTGCTTCTCGATGGCGCCGCGAACCGCGTTGGCGGCTTTCTCCAACATGGTTGAAGGGTCGTCCATGACACCGTGGCTGTCGAGGTCGGGCCCGTAGAGGATCTCACCCGTGTCGTGGTCGACCCCCACCGTGACCACCACTACGCCGTCGTCGGCGAGATGGGACCGGTCCCGGAGAACGGCGTTCTGAACGTCGCCCACCGTCGAGCCGTCCAGATACACGTAACCGGCGGGCACTGCCCGACGGTCGACCGTTGTCTTCTTGCCGTCGATAGTGATTCGGTCGCCGTCTTCGAGGACCTCGACCGTCTTCACACCCATGGTGCGGGCTAGCTCGCCATGAGCGTGGAGATGGCGGTACTCGCCATGGACCGGCACGAAGGCCTTGGGACGCAACACGTTCAGGAAGGTGAGCAACTCCTCCCGGGCGGCATGGCCCGAGACATGCACATGGGAGTTGCGGCCATGGACCACCGTGGCACCACGCCTAATCAGATTGGAGATGACCTTCGAGACCGCTGTCTCGTTGCCGGGGATCGGCTTGGCTGAGATGAGGACGGTGTCGGTGTCATCGAGTTCGACGAACTTGTGGCGGCCCTGCGACATCAGCGATAGAGCCGCGAAGGGCTCGCCCTGGCTTCCCGTCGTAATCAGTAACTGCTTGTCGTCTGGCAGGTTTCCTAACTCCTTGATGTCGACGACGGACCCTTCGGGAACCTTGAGGACCCCTAGATCACCGGCGATCGTCGTGTTGCGATGCATCGACCTCCCGAAGAAGGCGACCTTGCGCCCGGAGGCGATCCCGGCGTCTGCGATCTGTTGAACACGGTGAATATGAGACGAGAAGCAGGCGGCGATGACCCGCCCCGGTGCATCCCTTATCACTTCGGAGATGGGCTGGCGTACCGATGTCTCCGAAGGTTCGAAGCCCGGCTTCTCTGCGTTCGTTGAGTCGGACAGGAGCAGCCGCACGCCCCGTGCCCCGAGCGAAGCGAATGCCGGGAGGTCGGTCGGTCGGCCATCGACAGGGGTCGGGTCGAGCTTGAAATCGCCGGAGTGGATGACGATCCCTTCGGGAGTTTCGAGAGCCACCGCCGAGGCCTCAGGGACCGAATGGCTCACGGGAATCATCATGAACCTGAACGGACCATGTTCGATCCACTTCTTCGACTTGATCACCCTGAGCACGGACTTCACGCCCAACTCATCGAGGCGACCACTTGCCAATTCCATCGTCAACTGGGTCCCGTATACCGGCACATGTATGTCGCGGAGGAAATACGCCAGGGCACCCATGTGGTCCTCGTGACCGTGGGTGATGATGACGCACTCGACGTCCTCCTTACGCTCGATGAGCCACGACCAGTCGGGGAACACGAGATCGACACCGAGCATGTCTTCCTCGGGGAACATGAGTCCGACGTCGATGAGAGCGATCTTCCCTTCGATCTCGATGGCTGCGCAGTTGCGGCCTATCTCACCCAGGCCGCCGAGGAAGGTGACGGAAACGCTCACAGGCCCTGAACCGCCCCAAGGGCCTTCTCGATCGCTCCCAACGTGTTCTCGGAAGCAGCGACGAGGGGCGGCCTGACATCACCGACCGGCCCCCAGAACGCATTCATCGCTCCCTTGACCGGGGCGGGGTTCGTCTCGAGGAAGCACGATTGGCAGAGCGGAAGCAAGTCGTTGTGGAGCCTGCGTGCCTCGGCCCAGTCTCCAGACGCGGCTGCCTGGATCATCGACTTGATGCTGCGGCCGGCGAGATGCGAGACGACCGAGACTACGCCGACCGCGCCAACCGAGAGCAGAGGCAGGGTGAAGGTGTCCTGGCCCGAGTAGACGGGAAGGGACGGCGCCCGGTTGATCGTCTCCGAAGTGAACTCCAGATCGAGAACGGCGTCCTTGACGCAAGAGATATTCGGGTGACCGGCCAGGGTGACGAGTGAGTCCACGTCGATACGGACACCGGTCCGACCGGGGATGTTGTAGACCACCACCGGGAGCCCGGCGTCGGCAATGGCTGTGAAGTGGCCGACCAGACCGGCCTGTGAAGGCTTGTTGTAATAGGGGGCAACGGCGAGAACGCCGTGGACTCCCACTTCGGCGGCGCGTCGAGTCATCTCGACCGAGTGCCTGGTGTCATAGGTGCCGGTGCCGGCGACGACCTTCGTCTTCTTCTCCGACACGGCGTCGACCACGGTCTTGAACAGCGCGATCTTCTCGTCGTCGCTCAAGGTCGGGGACTCGCCGGTCGTGCCAGCGACTACGAGGGTGTCTGTTCCCTGCTCGGTGAGATAGCGCGCGAGCCGCCTGGCGGCTTCGTGGTCCACTGCACCGGAATCACTGAAAGGCGTGATCATCGCCGTGGCCAATTGGCCGAAGGGGGCGGATAGTGTGTCAGTCACGTCCCCCAGGTTACCGACCGGAGAAGTGCTCGAAGCGCGCTGGTGCCGTAGAATCCGAAGATGGACAATTCCAAGCAGTACGACAGCGCTCCCGACCTGATCATCGACCTCGACAAGGCCTACTCGGCGACCCTCGACACCAACCACGGGGAGATCGTCATCGAATTCGACGCCGCCAGCTCACCTCTGGCGGTTAACAACTTCGTCTTCCTCGCCCGCGACGGTTTCTACGACGGGGTGGTCTTTCATCGTGTGATCGAGAACTTCATGATCCAGGGCGGCGACCCCACAGGAACGGGCCGTGGCGGCCCCGGCTATCGCTTCCGTGACGAAACCGAAGGCGCCGGCAGCTACGGGAGAGGAACGGTGGCCATGGCCAATGCCGGGCCCAACACCAACGGGTCCCAATTCTTCATCTGCCACACAGACGCCGGTCTCCCTCACAGCTACACGATCTTCGGCCAGGTGGCCTCGGGCATGGACGCAGTCGACTCGATCGCTACCTCCGGCACCGATCATGCGGATCGCCCCCACGACGACGTCGTCATCAACAAGGTGACGATTTCGGAAAGCTGATCTAGTGACGGGCCACAAGTGAAGGTCGGTGACAAGGCATCGCGGACCAGGCTCGTCACCGCGCGGGACATCGAACTCTTCACCGAGATAACGGGCGACAGAAACCCGCTCCACTACGACGTAGCAGCGGCTGAGTCGAGCCGATTTGGCGGCATCGTCGTTCAGGGCGGAGTCACCAGCGGGTTGCTCAACGCCGTTGTGGCCGAGGACTTACCGGGCCCCGGATCGGTGTTCCTCAACGTGAACTGGAACTTCCGAGCTCCGGTGCGTCCGGGAGACACGATCACCGCAACCGTCGAGGCGACCGCGATTCGGACGGATAAGCCGCTGACGAACCTCGACTGCACCATCACCGACCAAGACGGGACCGTCGTGCTCGATGGAACGGCGCTCGTCTGGACCGAGCCTGTTCCCGACTAGCCGACTCACAACAGCCGCGGGTTCTGGGTGTAGGTGCCCTCGACTCTGGCCTCGGCGAGGACGTGGCCCTCGATTTCCTCCCTGACCTCTTGGCCGGTGAAGTTCCCTTGGACAGGGGTGCGGTAGAAGTCGAGCGCGTACACGGTGAAAACGTAGTGGTGGATGATCGAGTCGTTCCATGGCGGGGCGGGACCGTCGTAACCGAAGTAATTGCCCGCCATGTCGGCATCACCTGCGAACCAGCCTGTGTAGTCGTTCAGACCCTGCCGACTGCCGTGCACACCCCTCTGGACCTGTTGGCCTCGAGGCACCACACCATCGGAATATTCGCCTTCCTCAACTGACCTGAGGGCACGGGGCAGATCGACGACGACCCAGTGGAAGAAATCCACTCTCGGGAGGTCGGCGGGCACCTCGCGGCCCTCCTGGTTGACGTCGTCCCCAACGCTGGGCACGTCGTAGTCGTGACAGATGATCGCAAAGGATCTCGTATCGTCCGGAACGTCGGTCCAGCTCAACTGGGGATTGACATTTCCGGCGAAGGTGACCTTCGTTTCAGGATGGGCCTCGGCAAACGCGTACCGGGCCGGAATCACACCACCATCTTCGAAGCTTGTCGTTGCTAGCTGCATGAGTTCGACGATACCCGAGGTACGATCAGCAGACTCCAAGAATGACAGCCAACTCCTCGACGGCGCCGGCGTCGATGGGATCGAGAACCACCTGGATGTGGCTGATGCCGACCTCTTCGAACTCCGCGATCCGCTCCGAAATCTCGCCCCCGGTTATCGGACCCGCCTTGGGACGGTCCTCCGAGCCGGCGACCCTTCCCTGGCCACGTCCGAGCTGGACATATACCGCGG
>JAYEGJ010000123.1:0-27038 GCA_034658975.1 Actinomycetota bacterium | reverse complement strand
CCCGCCTATCCCTCTTCCCCCGGACGATCTACGCTCCCCGCTCATGAGTCGTCGCATCCTCGTCGCTGTTGCCTGGCCATATGCCTCAGGACCCCGCCACCTAGGGCATCTGGCGGGTGCGTACCTGCCCCCGGACGTCTTTGCCCGATACCACCGTCTCGCCGGCAACGAAGTCCTGATGGTCTCGGGGTCGGACGCCAACGGGACCCCGATCACCGTCAAAGCAGAGGAGCTCGGCGTCACACCTCAGGAGGTGGTGGAGAAATATCACCCGGAGTTCCTTGGCTATTGGGACCGTCTCGGCATCAGCTTCGACCTCTTCACCACAACAATGACGGACAACCACAAGAAGGTCACTCAGGATTTCTTTCTCCGGTTGCTCGACAACGGCTATGTGACGAAAGGGTCGTCTGAGCAGTTCTTCGATCCGGAGGCCTCCAGATTCCTCCCCGACCGCTATGTCGAAGGCGAATGTCCCCATTGCGGATACCAAGATGCAAGGGGTGATCAGTGTGACAACTGCGGACGAACACTAGATCCGATAGATCTCATTAACCCCCGCTCGAAGCTGAGCGGTGCCACCCCGGAGCGGCGCGAAACAGAGCACTTCTTCCTCAACCTTCCTGCGTTTACCGAGCGCCTCCGAGAGTGGTTGGAGGGCCAGACAACTTGGCGAAAACACGTCAAGAACTGGGCGCTCGGCATGGTCGAAGACATGCCGGTTCGGGCGATAACCCGCGATATCGACTGGGGTGTCGACATACCGGTCGACGATCTTGGCCCCGGCAAGAAGATCTACGTCTGGTTCGACGCCGTCATCGGTTACCTCTCTGCGGCCATCGAGTGGGCCTCGACCACCGATGACCCCGACGCCTGGAAGAAGTGGTGGCAGGACCCCGAAGCCGAGTCGTACTACTTCGTCGGGAAGGACAACATCCCATTCCACGCTGTGATCTGGCCAGCCATGCTGATGGGGCGGGGCGACCTGAACCTGCCCACTGACGTCCCCGCCAACCAATACCTGACCTTCAAGGGAGACAAGGCCTCGGTGAGCCGCGGTGTTGGCCGTTCGATTGGCTGGTATGCCGACCGTCTTCAGCCTGATGCCCTCCGGTATGCGATCGCTGCAGCCTTTCCGGAGCAAAACGACACCGACTTCAGCGACGACGAGATCATCCGCAGGGTCAACGAGGAACTCGTCGCCACCTGGGGCAACCTGGTCAACCGGGTCCTCTCCATGAGCGACCGCAACTTCGACGGAGAGGTGCCGGAGCCCGGAACCCTGACCGCCGAGGACCAGGCAATCCTCGACCTCTGCCCCGCCACTCTGGACCGAGTCGGGTCATACATCGAGGCCGTGGAATTGCGCGCCGGCCTACGTGCGGCCCTGGACGCCGCCGGGGAAGTGAACGCCTATCTCAATGCGACCGAGCCGTGGAAGGCCATCAAGGAAGATCCGGCTCGAGCCGGAACGATCCTGTGGACGGCGATCCAGGCGATCTCAGCGATACGGGTCGCCCTCTCCCCGTATCTGCCGTTCTCCTCGGAACGGATTGGAAAGATGCTGGGCATCGGTCCCGACCTCGACGGCTGGAAAGTCCCGAGAGTGCCCGGCGGCACCACTCTCGGCGAGGTCAAGCCGCTGTTCACCAAACTCGACGCCGACACCCTCGATTGAAATAGGATTCAGAGCGTGGGCCGCATCGTACGAATAAGCGCAGGCGTCGGACTCGTCATCGTCGGCATCTTCCTGCTGGTGCTGCCGGGGCCGGGGATCCTGACGATCCTCGCCGGACTCGCCCTTCTCTCAAAGCACATCCCCGCTGTGGAACGCCTTGCCGACTGGATCAAGGCGAGGTTCAGCAAGGACGATGCCGCGAACTCCGGGAGCGAGCCCGACTAGCTCGGCGGATAGACCCCCATCCCCTTCGCCTTCTCCGTCTGCCAGAAGATGTCACTGATCTCGTCGATGAGGTCAATGAGCTTCTGACCTTCGGCCGGGTCAGCCGACTTCTTGGCATCGCCGGCCTGGTGGATGGCCCGCCAGAAGAGATCGTCCAGGTTCGAGAACTGAGCACGGTGCTCCGCGGTGAAGAAATCGGCCCAGAGGACCATCAGGTGGTGCTTGACCTCCTCGGCTTGGCTTTCCTTGAGTTGAAGGGCCCTGGCCCTGAAAACCTCATCGTCGGAGTCCTGATACTTCTGGGCGATCTTCAGCACCGAGAGGGCCTCGATCTTGGCCTGGGCAGGGTCGTATACGCCGCAGTAGAGGTCGCAATGGGCGTGGGCGGTGGTCACATGACGCATGGGTCTCCTTCGAAGCTGTCTGCAGAAATTGACCATACTCCCAAGCCGAAGATGCCGATGACACGATTCAAGGTCGCCGAAGACTCCATGCGCCCAGCCCTGAGCCCGGGCCAGGAGATCCTGGCAACAGACTCTCGCCGACCAGTGGTTGGTGAGATGGTCGTGTTCCCGCACCCGATCCGTGACGACTTCTGGATGGTGAAGAGGTCCGCAGCTCCACCTGAACCGCTTGGCTCCGGCCAGATCTGGGTTCTCTCCGACAACGCCGATGCGACGATGGCGGACAGTCGGACTCTCGGTCCGATCGAGGTCGAGACAGCAATGACGGTTGTCGAATATCTCGACGCCGCGACCTTCGCCGAGGCCTGTGCAATGCTTGGCGAGGAAGACGAATCCCTGGCTCAAGCGATCGATTCGCATGGCGTGCCCGACTTCTGGAACCGCAGCCCGGGTTTCGCATGTCTGACGCTCCTCATCCTCGAACAACAGGTCTCACTCGAGTCTGGCGCCGCGGTCTACCGGCGGCTCAGCGACGCCGCTCGCGGAGTGACGCCGGAGACGATTGCCGCCCTGGGCCTGGATGGGATGCGATCGGCAGGGACAACCCGCCAGAAGGCCGGCTACCTGATGGGCCTCGCTGAAAAGGAGCTGTCTGGCGAGTTCGACACCGACGCCCTTGGAGACGAACCGTGGCCGGTGGCGAGGGAACGGCTTCTCTCCCTGAAGGGAATCGGGCCATGGACCGCGGACGCCTACCTGCTCTCGGCGCTCAGGATCCCAGACATGTGGCCTGTCGGTGACCGCGCTCTCCAGGTGGGAGCGGCCGAGGTGGTCGGATTGAGCTCAATCCCCGACGAGGAGGAACTCGAGATCATCGCAGAACCATGGAGGCCGGCTCGGGCAGTGGCAGCGAGAGTCATCTGGCATTCCTACCTCTCGGTTCGTGGTCGAGTGGAGCCCCCAAACCCGACTGAACACAGACCGATCGAGAGCGCGTAGAATCGGAACTGAAATGACCGAGTTCATCATCAACATGGAACACAGGCCCGGGCAACTCGCGTCGCTGACCGAATCACTGGCCGACGTAGGCGTCAACATCGAGGCCCTTGCGGCCTACGGCCATGACAGCAACGGTGTCGTCAGATTCATCGCTGACGACGCCATCACGGTTCGGCGCGTTCTCCAGGAAGCCGCTCTTCATTTCGACGAGCGCAGAGCCCTCACGTCCCACATGCCCCGCCGACCGGGCGAGCTGGCACGGCTGACGAGGTCTTTGGCAGACTCGGGCGTCAACATCGAGGCTCTGTACGTCCTGCACGCCGATGCCGATGGAATCGAATTCGCTATCGTCGTCGACCAACCCGAAACCGCTCTCCCCCACCTCGACGTTACGGGCGGCGCACTCACCAACTGAGTGACCGAACTCATTGACTCGGCGTAACCGTCCCCGCGTTTCTACAATCCTCTTTATGCGCTCCACGATTGCCAGGTTGGTGGCGCTCGCATTGATTTTGTCGGCTTGCTCCACGGCAGCCGCAGATACCACTACATCAACGAGCGTTCCTGGGCCGACGACAACCGAAGCTCCGACCACCACGATCACACCGGAATCGACAACGACTCTCTCTGCCGAAGGGCAGCTCTCTCCTGTCAACGGTCTTCCGGTCGACGACCCCGCTCTAGTCAATCGCCGCGTCCTTGCGGTCAAGATCGACAACCACCCCAGCGCCAACCCGCAGTCGGGGATCAACAGCGCCGACATGGTGATCGAGCTGCGGGTTGAGGGAATCACCCGATACATCTCCATTTGGCATCAAAGCGACTCCGACTACCTCGGCCCGATGCGGTCGGGCCGTCCCACCGACCCGACTCTGCTCAGGGCAATGAACGAGCCGACCTTCGCCATCTCCGGAGCGCAGGCGTGGGTGCAGAGCCGGATCGTCAGCAAGGACGTCAACCTTCTCGGCGAAAGTGGCCCGCCGTCGACCTTCCGAGTCTCGAGCCGGAGAGCGCCGCACAACCTGTACGTGGACACAGTCGAGTTGCGCAAGCGCGCCGACGCCAACGGCTACCCCGACGATCCGCCCGAGGGCCCGCTCTGGCCCTTCGGACCGATGTCCGAATTCTCCGACCCGGCGTCACAGGTGACGATCGACTTCTCCGGAGTCGACGTTGTCTGGAATTGGAGCGAAGAAGACAGTCTCTGGTACCGCACCGGCTACGGCCGCGAATCGGGGTTCCGAGATGAGGACGGGACAGAAGGACCGCTTGGAGTTCCGGTTCTCGTCGCCCTCTACGCCGAGCAGTACACGGCCAGCCCCCCGGCGGGCGTCTCCGGCTCGTCGCTCCCCAGCTCCGTCACCACCGGGTCCGGCAAGGCATTCGTCTTCGCCGACAGCCGGGTCACGGAGGGAACCTGGGACCGGGCGTCGGAAGAGAGATGGTTCATCCTGCGCGACGCCAATGGAGAGGCCCTCCTCGTTCCACCAGGCCAGGTCTGGGTCTCCCTTGTTCCCGCTCACCGCGGGTTGACGATCCAGGAGTAGCGTCACCGGGTCGTGACCAACGAAACCAGGGTGCAATCCGCACTCAACGCAGCCCATGAATCCCAGCCGCTGATCAACGCCTTCACGTCGATCGACGATCAGGCCCGCCAGGGTTCGACATCCGGGCCCCTTGCCGGGGTTCCCATCGGGCTCAAAGACCTGATCGACCAGAGGGGTCATGTCACCACGTGCGGATCGGCCTTCTATCGAAAGAAGGCTGAGACCAGCGCCACCGCGGTCGACCGACTGGAGGAGGCAGGAGCGGTCATCATCGGGCGGACCGGGCTTCACGAGTTTGCCTTCGGCTTCTCCTCCGAGAACCCGCATTGGGGGCCGGTCCGAAACCCGTGGGATCTGTCGACCTCGACCGGCGGCTCGTCAGGTGGGTCGGGCGCTGCCGTCGCGGCGGGGGTGGTTCCCATAGCCATCGGCACCGACACCGGCGGCTCGGTGAGGGTTCCGGCGGCGTTGTGCGGCACGTTCGGCCTGAAGGTGACCCGCGGCCGAATCCCTCTCGATGGTGTCTTCCCGCTTGTTCCTTCGATCGACACGCTCGGCCCCCTTGCCGACTCGATGACGAACATCGAACTGTCCTATCGGGCCATGTCGGGAGACGTCGAGCCGGCACCATCACCCGGAAGGCTCCGCCTGGGGATCCCCCAACCCTGGTACGACGGGAGTCCGACCAACGACGACATCGCTGCCACGTTCGACTCCGCCGTCGAGGCTTTGAAAGGGTTGGGACACGAGATCCATGCAGTGACGATGCCCGACGTCTTCCCTGGAATCCAGCTCTGGAACGCCATCGCCGGAGAGGTCCGTGACGTTCACCGTGAGTACAAACAACAGGGCAAGCCCTACGGAGCCGATGTCGAGAAGCGGATCAGTGACGCCGACGACGTAACGGACCAGGATCGGAGTCTGGCTCTCGAGTGGCAGCAGATGATCCGCACCAGGTTCGCCGACGCCTTTGCCACCGTCGACTACCTCATCACCCCCACGGTTCCCGTGCGTCGCAAGGTCATCGGTGAGGACCTGATCGGAGACCGTCACTACAGGTCGGTTCTGTCCTATTTCTCGGCTGTCGTCAACCACTCTTTGCATCCCGCGCTCGCCGTACCGCTGGCCGGGTCGGGCACTCCCCCGGCCTCGTTGCAGATCATCGGGGGCGTCGGGTCGGAACCGGCGATGATAGGTCTCGGGAAAGAGTTGGAGTCCGGCAATTTGGCGCGTTTCACAAAGGCACCGACGGAATTCACCTAAGCCAGGTCTGGAATAGACTTGGATACACCAAACACAAAGAAGCGGTTTCAGGTCACCCCGATCCCAAGGGTTCGATGCCGCGTAACCACACGTACAAGGAAGTGACGAAGTGGCCGACGAGATCGCCACCGCAGACCCGTCCTCAACACCAACCGAAAAGGTCGAGAAGCTCGTAGTGCGCTTCGCCGGCGACTCCGGCGACGGCATGCAACTGGCAGGCAATCGATTCACAGACGCCTCGGCCCTTTTCGGCAACGACCTGGCAACACTCCCCAGTTTCCCCGCCGAGATCCGTGCTCCCGCCGGAACGCTCCCCGGAGTTTCCAGCTTCCAGGTTCAAATCGCCGATACCGACATCCTCACCGCTGGTGACCAACCCGACTGTCTCGTCGCAATGAACCCTGCTGCGTTGATGAAGAATCTGAAGGACCTGAGACAGGGTGGGACCCTGCTGGTCAACACCGATGCTTTTGATGAGAGAAACCTGGCGAAAGCCGGCTACGAGACCAATCCTCTCGAAGACGACAATCTCAAGGGTTACCGGGTCATCAAGGTGCCGATGGACGAGCTGACCAAGGAGGCTGTCAAGGGCACAGGAGTAAAAGGACGCAATGTTCTGCGTTCCAAGAACCTGTTCGCCCTGGGCCTGATGGCATGGCTGTTCCACCGCCCCACGGAGCCGACCATCGAGTGGGTCCAACAGAAGTTCGGGAAGAAGGAAGAAGTCGCCGCCGCCAACGTCGCCGCGTTCAAGGCTGGATACAACTTCGGCATCACGACCGAGGCCACCAAGAACACCTTCGAGATAAAGCCGGCCAAGCTCGCGCCGGGGACCTACACGAACGTAAACGGCAACACCGCTCTGGCCTGGGGTCTGATTGCGGCGGCGGAGAAGGCCGGAATCCCCCTCTTCTATGGGAGCTATCCGATCACGCCTGCCTCCGACATCCTCCACGAGCTTTCGAAGCACAAGAACTTCGGCGTCAGGACGTTCCAGGCCGAGGACGAGATCGCCGGTGTGGGCACCACCATCGGCGCGGCCTTCGCAGGGAATCTCGCGGTGACCGGTTCGTCAGGCCCGGGGATCGCCCTCAAGTCGGAGGGGATCTCCCTTGCCTTCATGCTCGAGTTGCCGCTGATCGTCATCAACGTTCAGAGGGGCGGGCCCTCCACGGGATTGCCCACGAAACCCGAGCAGTCCGATCTCCTGTTCTCGCTCCACGGGAGACACGGCGAGTCGCCACTTCCGGTGATCGCCATACCCACGCCTTCCGAGGCCTTCGAGTTGACCATCGAGGCAGTACGTATCGCCCTGAAGTACATGACACCGGTACTCCTACTCAGCGACAACTACGTCGCCAATGGGTCCGAGCCGTGGCTGCTGCCGGATATCGACTCGATCCCCGATTTCAAGGTCGCTTTCGCCAAGCACCCGAACGGCCCCGACGGCAGCTTTCTGCCCTACATTCGCGATGTCGACACATTTGCCCGACCCTGGGCTATCCCGGGCACGCGCGGCCTCGAGCACCGGGTCGGAGGTCTGGAGAAGGAATCGGTCTCTGGCAACGTTTCCTATGACCCGGGCAACCACCAGTTGATGACCGACACCCGGGCCTGGAAGGTGGCCAACATCGCCAACGACATCCCCGAGGTCGAGGTCGACGGAGATGCGGAGGCCGACATCCTCGTTCTCGGTTGGGGTTCCACGTTCGGAACGATCCAGGCCGCAGCGAGGATGGTTCGCCTCGACGGCCGCAAGGTGGCAACCGCCCACCTTCGGTACCTCAACCCACTGCCTCGCAATCTCGATGGCGTCCTGCGCACCTACGACAAGATCCTGATACCCGAGTTGAACACCGGGCAGTTACTCAAGTTGGTCCGTGCCGAGTTCCTCATCGACGCAACAGGTGTGAACAAGGTCGCCGGGGAGCCGTTCAAGATCTCTGAGATTGCCGACAAGATCGTGGAGATGATCAAGTGACGACACCTTCCTACACAAGAGCCGACTTCCAGACCGATCAGGAGGTTCGCTGGTGCCCTGGATGCGGCGACTACACGATCCTCGCTTCCGTCCAGCAGTTCCTGGCCAGCCTTGGACGGCCCCGCGAGGAGTTCGTCTTCATCTCGGGGATCGGATGTTCGTCGCGTTTCCCGTACTACATGAACACCTACGGCATGCACTCGATCCATGGCCGTGCTCCGGCCATCGCTTCGGGGATTGCCACCACCAGGCCCGACCTGTCGACCTGGGTCATCACCGGCGACGGGGACTCGCTGTCGATCGGAGGCAACCATCTGATCCACGCGCTTCGGCGGAACGTGAATCTGAAGATCCTGCTCTTCAACAATCAGATCTACGGACTCACCAAGGGTCAGTACTCCCCCACCTCAGAGGTGGGCAAGGCCACGAAATCCTCCCCGTTCGGCTCTATCGATCACCCCTTCAATCCGGTCTCGTTGGCACTCGGCGCCGAGGCGAGCTTCGTCGCTCGTACCCTCGACATGGATCGCAACCACACCCAGTCGATCCTCAAGGCCGCCTACGAGCACAATGGTGCAGCTCTGATCGAGATCTATCAGAACTGCAACGTTTTCAACGACAAGGCGTTCATTCAGATCACCGGCAAGGAGGAGCGGGTTCACAACCGCATCGACCTCGAGCACGGCAAGCCGATCGTCTTCGACGGAGGAGCCAAGGCGATTGTGATGCGGGATGGCCAGCCCACCATCGTCGACTCGGCCTCGGTGGACCCGGCCGCCATCGTCGTTCACGACGAGACCCGACCGGACCCCACGGTTGCCTTCGGTCTCAGCCGACTCTCACATGGACCGTACGGACCGACACCGCTGGGGGTGTTTAGAAACGTCGACCGGCCGACCTACGACTCCGAGGTCAACCGTCAGGTCGAAGAGGCGAAGAATCGTCTCGGGCCCGGCGACCTCGACAAGCTGATCCGCTCCCACGGGACGTGGACAGTGGAGCCCAACTCGTCAAACGGCGGTTAGGGGTCTGTCGCAAGACGGGCCAGGGCTCGGATCTGTTCGATCTGAGAGCGAACCGATTCGGGGCTTCCCGAACCCGACGACGCCCTCCGAGCCAACGACTCACTTGGATCGAGGAGACGAAGATCGTCTTCTTCGAATCGGTCATCGATCGCCTCCAAGTCGTCAACTGTCACGTCCGCAAGCGTGAGACCGCGTTCCTCGGCCCTGCTGACTAGACCCCCGACCAGCTCATGCGCCTCCCGGAAGGGGACGCCACGACGGACCAATGCTTCGGCAAGGTCCAACGCCGCAGTTTCCGGGGCCGGCGCCGGCGGGTCGAAAACGACGCCTCCCAGGAGGTCTCCCATGGCTCGAACCGCTGCGGCAAGAACGTCATCGGCGTGAAAGACGATTCGCTTGTCCTCCTGGAGGTCCCGGTTGTAGGCCAGAGGCAAGGACTTCTGTAGGGCGAGGATTGCGGCCATGTCACCGGCCACTGAGCCGGCACGTCCGCGAATGAGCTCGGCGATATCGGGATTTCGCTTCTGAGGCAGGGCGGAAGAGCCAGTGCTCACCGCGTCGGAGAGAGTGAGCCATCCGAATTCCTTCGACGCCCAGATGATCATCTCCTCGGCGAACCGGGAAAGGTCGATCATCGTCTGGGCGCAGCAGAAGACGTACTCCGAGACGAAGTCCCTCGACCCGACCGCATCCAGCGAGTTCTCGATGACACCCTCCAGTCCAAGGGAGCGGGCGACCGCCTCCCTATCGAGCGGGAGCGAGGAACCCGAAGAGGCACCAGCGCCGAGGGGCGAGCGGGCGATCCTCGACCGGGCCTCGTCGAACCGCTCGGCTCCGCGCAACAGCATCCAGGCGTAGGCGAGGAGATGGTGCCCGAGTGTCGTCGCCTGGGCCTGTTGGAGATGGGTGTACGACGGAATGACAGTCTCGGCATGGATGGAGGCGACGTCGGCCAACTGAAGGGCGAGGGCCCGGAGTCCGCCGGCGCGATCGGCCGCGGAATGAGCCAGGTAGAGCCTCATGTCCAGGGCGATCTGATCATTGCGGGATCTGCCGGTGTGCAGCTTGCCGGCAACCTCCCCCGCCACCTCCCCGAGACGGCGCTCCACTGCGGAATGGACATCCTCGTCGCTCTCCAGGAAGGCGAACTCGCCCGCCGACGCCTCCCCGGCGATCGAAAGGAGTCCGGACTCCAGGCTGGCCGCATCTTCGGTTGAGATGATCCCGGTGTCACCGAGCATGGCCGCGTGAGCAAGAGAGCCTTGGATGTCGACCGCGAGCAATCGGCGGTCCGAGTCGTCGGTCGTGAAGTCCCAAGTCCCTTTGGACGCTGGGCCACCAAACCGGCCGCCCCAGAGAGTCACGATCGAGGCCCTTCCCCAAACCCGCGGATTCTCAGGGCGTTGAGGTTGATGAACCCCTCGGCGTCTCCCTGGTGGTAGACGTCCTCAGCCTCGAAGGTCGCCACGTCTTCGGAGTAGAGAGAGTTGGGAGAGCGTCTGCCGACCACCCGAAGCGATCCCTTGTAGAGAACCAGGCGGGCCTCCCCGGTGACCGGCTCCTGGATCGAGTCCATCGTCTTCTGCAGAGCAATCCGTTCGGGTGAGTACCAGAAGCCGTTGTAGACGATCTCCGCGTAACGGCCGACGAGCTCGTCGCGGAGGTGGAGGACCTCCCGGTCCAGTGTTATCGACTCGATCGCTTCCCGTGCGGCGTGCAGAACGGTTCCGCCCGGCGTCTCGTAGACCCCGCGGCTCTTGATCCCGACAAACCTGTTCTCGACGATGTCTATGCGACCAACACCGTGTTCTCCGGCGATGTTGTTCAGCCTGGTCAGAAGCTCGACAGGCTTCATCAGCTCACCGTCGACGGAATCCGGCGTGCCGGAGGTGAACCCGATCGTGACCTCCTGGGGCGCGTCGGGGGCTTGTTCTGGGTCGACTGTCATCCGAAACATGTCGGGCGGGGGCGCCTCCCAGGGGTCCTCGAGAATTCCTCCTTCAAAGGAGGCGTGGAAGAGGTTGGCGTCGATCGAGTACGGCGCCGCTTTGGTCACCGGCACCGGGATGCCGCGTGCTTCGGCATAGGCGATCAAATCCGATCGACCGCCCAGCTTCCACTCGCGCCAGGGAGCAATAGTCCTCAGGTCCGGGGCCAGAGCGGCCGTGGACAACTCAAATCGAACCTGGTCGTTGCCCTTCCCGGTCGCCCCGTGTGCGATGGCATCGGCGTCGTACCGACGGGCGGTTTCGACCAGGCCCTTGGTGATGATCGGTCTGGCCAGGGAGGTGCCGAGGAGGTAGTCGAACTCGTACATGGCCGCAGCTCGCACGGCAGGAAACACGGCGTCGGTCACGAACTCCTCGACGAGATCATCGGCAACGGCGGCCGCAGCACCTGTGGCCAGGGCCTTCTCCACGGCCTCGTGGACTTCCTCCCCCTGACCCACGTCGGCGGTGTAGGCGATCACCTCGGCGTCGTATTCCTCTCTCAGCCAGGCGAGGATCACCGAAGTGTCAAGACCGCCCGAATAGGCAAGTACAACTTTCACGGCCCAAACGATGGCCGATCAAGGACGGGATAACAAACCTGAATAGAGGACTAGTGCTCTGGCCGGTAACGTTGGCGATGTTCAGGGCGAGGCAGGGGTGTCTCTGGCAAGGACGCAGGACGAAGGCGCACCTGGCCGTTCGTCGAGGACGAGGACACAGCCAGGGGCGCCACTGGCCGTCCTGAACGCGGCAAACGTTGGCGGTCGGGGCACTAGGAGCAGGGATCGACTGTGATCGAAATGGTGGCACCACCGGCGTTGCCGTGAATGTCGACGGCAAGGACCTTCGCAGCGGCGGCGCCTGACACCACGAATGGTCCAATGACCGCTTCGTAGATGTCTTCTCCGACCGCCGACATGGCCGTCTCCACGGTCTTCGAGCCGTTGCTCCACCGCACGACCACCTCCTCCAACTCCGAGGTGTCTCTCACCCGTGCCGAAATCTTGGTCTTGGTCGGATTGCACCCCGAACTCGTCGACGCCTGGACCGGATTGGGCGTTGCGGTTGGGTTGTGAATCACCGGGTTGTCTTGCTGGGTCGCCGCCACCGAAATCGTGAAAGCGCCCTGATCCCAGACGACATCGAATGTGGTCGCGTACTCACCTTCCTCGATCGCTGTGCGGTCGAGGGTCGCTACGAGATCTACGGCTTCGCCCGACGCCAACTCCCCCGCCGAAGAACTGAAGGTCAGCCCCAACGCGGACGACGTGATCGACCAGTTGGCCGGGCCGTCGCCGGTATTCGAGATCTGGAGGGTGGCCTCGGTCGACGCATCGCCAAGATCGATCGCCTGAGCGGACACTTCAACAAGAGGGTCTAGAACGGCCGCGGAGGTCGTCGTCGACGGTGCAGCCGCCTGGCTGGGTACGACCGCGGCCACCGTGGTTGGAGAGGAAGGCTGAGACGTATCCGTCGACGAGGCCGAAGCAGCGGCCGCCGGTTGTGGTGGAGGTGCAAGTTCGTCTAGGTTCGCCGCGATGAGGCTGCCGATACCGGCCAGAACGACTGCCAGGGCGCCCACTCCGGCGAGTTTGGGCCACTCGACGCCGGCTTTCGGTTCGGGGCTCTCTTCGGCGTTTTGATTGGACATGCTTTCGGGATTGACGCGCATGCAGCGTCGTCCCTTTCACCCACCATCATTCTCGGACGTTCCAGGAAAATCCTAAACCGGGTTGTGCCTCGCGCAACAGCCCTGCTCTCGTGACAAGGGGACGGTCACAGCTAAATTGCCCGCTAGTGGTCTGTCGCACAAATGGTGTGAGGGTGTCTCCGAGGCATCGCGTTCGACTGGCCTGGACGCACAACGAAGGCGCACCCGTAGGTGCGTCGAGGCGGAGGACACCGCGAGCGGCGCCGAGGGCCGAAGAGACACCACAATCACTCATGAGATGGGCCACTAGTGACTGACGTGAAGCGAAGCGAATCTCTCAAGCGCTGGTGGCAGACGGTCAAGCCTGCCCCCGGCACGCTCAAAGACGAGGCAATCGCCGGGCTGCCCCGAGCCGCGGCGGCGGTGCCTGACGGCATGGCAGCGGCGGCACTCGTCGGCGTCAGCCCGATTCATGGGCTCTACGCGAGTTTCGTCTCTCCCATCGCGGGGGGATTGAGCGCCAGCACCCGGCTCATGGTCATCACAACTACCAGCGCCGCGGCCCTGGCTGCGTTCTCTGCTCTAGAAGGGGTCCCCGCAGACGACCGTCTGGGTGCGCTGATCCTTCTCACGTTGCTCGCCGGCCTGGTGATGTTTCTAGCCGGCTTCTTAGGGCTCGGACGGCTGACGGGATTCGTTTCCCATTCGGTCATGACAGGGTTCCTAACCGGTGTGGCCATCAACATCATCCTCGGCCAGATCGGTGAACTGGTCGGGTCGGGCGCGACCGGCGACATAGCCCTCACCGAGGCGGTTCGAGCGATTACCGAGCCGAGTTTGATCCACGTCCCGTCTCTCTTGGTGGGCGGATCCGCTCTCCTGCTCCTGTGGCTGCTCCCTGCAACCTCCCTGAGCCGATATTCGGCGCTGATAGCCCTCGGCGTGACCTCTGTGGCAGTCACGATCTTCTCGGTGTTCGATGACGTACTGATCGTTTCCGACGCTGGTGCAATCCCGCGCGGATTCCCCAGAATTGCGTTGCCCAGCCTGAGCTACCTGTCGCCGAGCCTGATCGTCGGCGCCTTTGCAGTTGCCGCCATCGTCTTGGTGCAGGGAGCCGGTGTCGCCGAGTCCGCGCCCAACCCGGATAGAACCCGCTCCAATGCCAACAGGGACTTCATGGCCCAGGGCTGGGCAAACGTCGCTTCGGGACTCTTCCGTGGCATCCCTGTGGGCGGCTCGGTCAGCCAGACGGCTCTGAACCTATCGGTGGGCGCACGCGATCGTTGGGCGTCGATCATGTCCGGAGTATGGATGCTCGCGGTGCTGGTCCTCTTTTCCCGCCTCGCCGG
This sequence comes from Actinomycetota bacterium, assembly GCA_034658975.1. Lineage (GTDB taxonomy): Bacteria > Actinomycetota > Acidimicrobiia > Spongiisociales > ZC4RG35 > SZUA-217. Next base: position 12,922 of record JAYEGJ010000123.1, on the reverse strand, counting down.
CCAGGTCGCTCTTCCCACCCTGGCCGCCATCCTGATCGTGGCTTCGATCGGAGCCATCCAACCTGGCGAGATCGCGACCGTTTGGCGATCGGGTTCTCAATCCCAGATCGCGATGATGACCACGTTCGTGTCGACCATCTTCCTTCCGGTGGCCGCGGCGGTAGGCATCGGGATGGCCCTCTCCCTCCTCCTGAGCGTCAATAGGCAGGCGCAGGACGTCAAGGTGGTCGGCCTTGCCGTGAACGAGACAGGCGGACTGACCGAGGGACCCGCGCCGTCGGTCCTCTCATCGGACTCGATCACGGTCCTCCACATCTATGGGAGTCTCTTCTATGCGGGAGCTCGCACTTTCGAGCGCGCCCTGCCCGGAGTGGGAATGGCCGAGCGTGCGGTGGTGATCATCCGAATCCGGGGCAAGTCGATGATGGGGGCGACGGCCTTCGCGGTGCTGTCGAAATACGCCGGACAACTCGCAGAGGCCGGAGGCCGGCTCTACCTGAGCGGTGTCTCCGAGGAGCTGATCTCACAGTTCGAGCAGTCGGGTCGCATCGAATCCTCGGGACCAATCGACCTCTTCGAAGCGACCCCCCTGATCGGTGAGTCGACCCGGCTGGCGTTCGAAGAGGCCGAGTCTTTTCTTCTCGGCGAAGTCCCAGACAAGAAAAACGACCTGCCCCATCCCGACCCCTGGTTCAACCGCACGACCGCAGCAGTCAAGGATTGGTTCGGTTCGAGGAACTCGCGGTACGAGGAGGAATGAAAAGGGCTCCTGGTTGGCTACTTACGATCGACCCCAAACGGTGATCCCGGCAACCGCCTCTGGCGATGTTGATACGCCTCTAATCCACCCGCCACAAGTCCTCCATTGGGCATGACGCCGACATGATCTGACGCGGCCCGCCTTCTACTCCGCCGGAACCTCTTCGGGCTCCTTGTGCTCTTTGAGCCGACCGGTGATCTTGATGACCATCGCGACAATCGGGGCCGAAAGGGCCGCCCCGAGGATTCCTGCGACCGCCGCGCCGACGATGGTCGAGCCGAAAGTGACGATCGGGTGGAGGCTCAGGGCGCTTTCGGTCCACTTGGTCTGCACGATTGGCTGGACGACATTCTGCACGACCAGGACAGCGACGAGGATGATGACCGCGTCGGTGAGACCACCTGCGCCGAGAGCGATCAAGAAGGCGAAGGTCCCCGAGAAAAAGGCGCCCAAATAGGGGATGTACGAAGTCAGGAACGTAACGATCCCCACGGCAAACGCCAGCGGCAATCCAAGTATCCCCATCGATCCGCCGATCAGAACGCCGGTAATGAGACTCGAGATGGTCAGGACGTAGAAATACTGACGCATCGACCACACCGTGTCCTCGATGATCCCCTCGCCCAGTTCCTGAGAGACGCCCATGTGGGAGGCCACCCATTCGGTCAGCTCGTCCCAGTCCGAAAGCACGAAGTAGAGGATGAAGAAGGCAGCAAACACACCGATGGCGAACGCTGCAATGCCGGAGAAGGCGGTCGTTACCCAGCCGGCCACGCCGGGGATGACGCCGCTGATGAGCTCCTGCAAAGACGCGACGATCTCGCCTTGATCACCAATCCCGCTTTCGGATAGCCACGTGGCCAATGCCTCGAGACCCGCAAGCACCTGATCCTGGATCAGTGGTGCCTGATCAACGATGCCGCGTACAGTCAGATACATGGTGCCGGTGCCAACACCCATGAGGGCGACCAGAGCGATACCCGACGCAATTCCACGATGCATGCGATTGGAGAGCCGATCGACCAGCGGAGCGAACAGTATCCCGATGACGACGGCAACGATCAGGGGCACAACGATCCCGGATAGGAAGGACAACGCCGCGTACACGACCGCAGCCAGAGCCAGGATGCCGAGGGTCCACCAAGCACGCATGCCGAGGCGCCGCAAGGTCACGTCGGTCTGCGCCGAGTTTGGCTCTGTCATTCCGGCCCCTTCCCACCGCTGTCCACTGCTGCTCGGACGAGTGGATAGGTATCGAGATGTACGCCCCATCGTTGCAAGGTCTGCTCGACGGGTAGCTCGAGTCTCGCGACAACGAATCTGACATTTCGGGATTCCAGCTCATCGACCAGTTTCACCAATTCTTCAGCCGCCGTTGTGTCGACATCGGTGATCGCCTCGGCATCGAGCACGATCGTCCCCGGCGAGGTTGCGTCAACCTCTTCGATGATCCGATCGCGGAGTACAGCCACGTTGGCGAAAAAGAGTTCGGCATCGAATCGGATAATTGAGACACCGGGCACTTCATCAATGCCTTCTTCACCGCGGCTGGCGAAAACGCCGGTCGCTGACCGCCTGCCGAGCCAAGCGACCCGGGGGCGCACCGCTCTGGCCATGAGCCCTCCCAGCGAGATCAGTACACCCAGCATCAGACCGGCCAGGACATCGAGAACCAGAACGCCGAGCAAAGTTGCCACGGCTGCCCAGAAGTCCACCCGGTGCTTGGAGCGAAGGCTGGTCACAGGACTGAAGCGGATCAGGCCCCAAACAGCGTGAATGACGATCGCTCCGAGGGCTGCCTCCGGAAGTTGTCTGAAGAGCGGGGTCAGGAACAGGATCGTCAGCACCAAAAGCGCCACCACGATCAGGCTCGACACCTGAGACTTCTGTCCGGCGTTGTCCGCCGCTGCACTTCGCGAGTTGGAAGCGTTGACGGTGAAGGCGCCGAATAGACCGCCGCCGATATTCAGCGCCCCGAAAGCCACCATCTCCTGGTCGGCGTCCACCCGCTCCCGGTGCTTCGAGCCGAAGGTCTTGGCCAACGCCATCGATTCCGCGTACACGACGATGGCAACTCCGATTGCTCCCGGGATGAGGGCCACAACCGAGCTCCAGCCCAGATCGGGCAGAATGAGGGAAGGAAACCCCGCGACGATGTCGCCGGTGATGTGCACTCCCGCGTCCTCGAGGTCGAATAGGGAAACGGCTGCGATAGCACCGCCTACGACCACCAGAGCGGCCGGAAGTCGCGGCATGAGTCGCTCCAGCACAAAGAGCGCAGCAAGCGAACCGAGCCCCACGGCGGCCGTGATCAGATGGGTTTCAGGTATCTGTCCTATCAGGCTGAAGAGTTCCGCAAAGAACCCCTCACCCTCGACTTCCACCTTGAGAAGCTTCCCGCTTTGTCCCAGAGCAATAGTCAGCGCCACACCGAGGATGAACCCTTTGAGCACGGGCTCGGACAGGAACTCGGCGATGATCCCGAACTTGGCGATGCCTGCCAACAGGAGAAGAACGCCGACAACAATCGCGAGGAGACTCGTAAACGCCAGAAATTCCTCGGTGCCGGCCATAGCGAACGGAGCGACAGTCGCAGCCGAAAGGGCGGCGACCGCGGCACTCGGACCGACGGTGACCCGTCGCGATGTGCCCATGAGGGCATAGATGAGAAGCGGGATGATCGACGCATAAAGACCGACTTCGGGAGGCATCCCGGCGATCCCTGCATACGCCATCGCCTCGGGAACAACCATGGCCCAAACGGTCACTGCGGCAGCAAGGTCCGGCCGGAACCACGTGTTGTCGTAGGCCCCGAGAGTCCTGGTGATTGGGAAGAAGCGGCTCAAAGTCCGGGTGAAGATATCACTTGGTGGGCCAATCGAACGATTGACCGGCGGCCCTTCTTGCCAGACCGCTAGCCCAAGGCCGAGAGGGCGAAAGCGCTCAACTGGTCAACGAGCTGGGTCCGGTTCATTACCCCCTCCGGCTGGTACCAGCGCTCGATCGCGTTGAGTATCGAGAGAATGAATATCGACGAAATCTTCGGATCGACGGAAGGCTTGAAGGAGCCGTCGACCACACCCTCGCGGATCACGCTTCTGAACGCCTTCTCGTAATGATCGCGGGCCGCCACAACCTTGATGCGATGGCCATCGTCGAGCATGCGCGCCTCGTTGAGAAAGGTTCTGGAAACATCGAGATTGTCGAGAACGACGTCGATGTGACCCTCGACCAGAGCACGCATTCGCTCTGCCGCGCTGCCTTCTGTCGCCAAGGCCGTCTCCGCAGCTGCCTCGAAGAGCCCAGCGCCTTCTTCTACGACGTCGACCAAGAGATCCTGCTTCGACTCGACGTGTGCGTAGAGGGACGATCCGAGAAGGCCTAACTCGCTGCCCAGATCGCGCATCGACGTTCCGTGATAGCCCTTCTCGGCGAAGAGCCTCCCGGCGGCTGCGACCACATCGGCCCTCGTGTGACGGGTCGAGACCATCAGCGGTGGTCGAACCGAACTACGACCTTCTCAGTCACGGGGTGGGCCTGGCAGGTCAGCACGTAACCGGCTTCCACCTCGGAGTCGATGAGTGCGTAGTTCTTGTCCATGGTGACCTCACCCTCTTCGACCATGCCCTTGCAGGTGGCGCACATGCCTCCTTTGCATGAGAAAGGCAGCTCCGATCGGACTCTGAGTGCAGCGTCGAGAATCGAGGACTCCTTGGTCATGAGAGTGTCGACCGCTCGCCCGTCGAGAATGACGGTGAGTTCGACCGAGCCTTCTCCCGGCAATGGCTCCGGCGGAAGGCTCGACAGATCGAGCGGACCTGCGAAAAAGAGCTCATCGTGGATGGCCTCTTCGCTGACACCGAGCCCGACGAGGGTCTCCCGAGCCAGCATGACCAGGTCGTAGGGACCACACAGGTACCAGTCGTCGACCGGCGCTCCACCCATCAAGCGAGAGTGGATGGTCGTGATCTTGTCGGCGTCGATACGCCCGGAGAGAAGCGGCACATCCGAGCCCTCACGACTGAGAAGATGAAACATCTGGAAACGGTCCCGGTACCTGTCCTTCAGCCCCTCGAGCTCCTCGAGAAACATGATGCTGTTCGCCGTTCGGTTGCCGAACAGCAGAGTCCACGAGGCGTTTGGCTCGGTTTCGAGCGAAGTCGAGATCAGCGAAAGGACGGGAGTGATGCCCGAGCCCGCCGTGATGGCGACCGCTCTGCGTGCTCTTGCCTCGTCGGGCTGGATGGTGAACTCGCCGACGGGGGCCATCACGTCGATGGTGTCGCCGGCGCTCAAGACAGTGGTGGCGTAGGTGCTGAAGACGCCACCGGGAAGCTTCTTGATCCCGACCCGGAGCTTCCCTGAATTGGCATTGGCGCAGATCGAGTAGGAGCGTCTCACGTCCTCGCCATCGATCATCGCCCGCAGCGTCACGTGCTGTCCCGGTAGGTAGCTGAAGGTGTCGGACAGTTCATCCGGCACATCGAAGGAAACGGCCACCGACTCGTCGGTAAGTGGAGAGACCTCAGTCACCCGAAGTTGATGAAAGGCGAGATCGCTCAATGAAGCTCCTTGAAATAGTCGAACGGCTCCCCACAGGCAGAGCAGACCATCAGTGCCTTGCAGGCCGTCGAACCGAAGCGGGCAACCATGCGAGGCGACCCGGTGGAGCAGCGAGGACAGACGACGTCGGCCTCGGCGACCGGTGGCGCTATCCCGAACTCGTTGAGCTTTCGCCGACCTTCCTCGGTGATCCAATCCGTGCTCCACGCCGGCAAATAGACGGTTTCCACTTCGACGGACACGGCTCCGGCCTTTCGGAGGGCAGAAACGATGTCGTCCTCGATCTGACGCATCGCCGGGCAGCCCGAGTAGGTCGGGGTGATGGTCACGTTGATCGAGTCACCGTCGATGTCGACCGACCGAATTATTCCGAGGTCCGCAATCGTCACAACGGGAATCTCCGGGTCGACCACGGTATCGAGGGCACGAGCGACGGCGGCTTCATCGAGCAATGTCGTGTTCACCATTCGAGGCCCGGGTAGCTGCGCTGCAACCACTGCATCTCGGCGAGGAGATGCCCCAGATGCTCGGTGTGGAATCCGCTCCTCCCACCGGTGCGCTGATACGTGTCCGTCGGGATCGTCAGGGTTGCCTCGTCGAAGGCGCTTCTTACCGTTGCGTCCCAGCCGGTCTGGAGCTTCGAGTAAGAGTCTTCGAAGAGCTCCGCCGTGTACTTCCACAACTCGTCCGCAGCGTCCTGGGCTCGAACGTGGGACTCGTCGGTCCCGTCGCCAAGCCTCATCAGCCATCCCGAGGAGAATCGCAGGTGATAGGACGCCTCCTTCAGTGCCTTGGCGGCGATGCCGGCAATCGTCTCGTCATCCGAACCGGCAAGGTCGGCCCAGAGCTGCATCTGGTAGGCGTCAAATAGGAACTGTCGGACGATGGCGTGGGCGAAGTCACCGTTGGGCTGCTCAACGAGAAGGATGTTCGAAAACTCCCGCTCCGAACGGAACATGGCCAGGTCGTCTTCGTCTCTCCCGGCGTCCTCGACCTTGCCGGCGTACGTGTAGAGAGCGCGGGCAACGCCGAGGTGATCGAGGGCGGTATTGCCCAGAGCGATGTCGATCTCCAACTCAGGGGCGTTCGAGATCAACTCGCCCAGACGCTGTGACAGCACGAGGTTGTCGTCCGCGTGCGCTAGGAGCATGGTGAACTTGTCGCCGTGATCGGGTCTCGGGGTTCCCTGCGGCGCCTTGCTGACCAGATGCTCGGTGCTCACATCTGACCCACTTCTTCAGGGATGTCATACGTGGTGGCAAGGCGGTAGACCTTCTCATTGGCTTCGACATAATCCGCAGCCGCATCGGGCTCGAAGGCGTAGACCTCGGTGGAGGGCACCACCCACACGCTCACGCCTTCGCCACGCCGGGTGTAGACGTCGCGGGCGTTCTCGAGTGCGGTCACCCCGTCGGTAGCGTGCAGGCTCCCGATGTGGACGTGGGAGATGCCGCGCCGGGCGCGGACGAACACTTCCCACATCGGCCAGGTCTCGCCGCTCAGGTCGGTTGTTGTTTCGATATCTGCCGACTCGCCGGGAGCGACAGGAACTTCATAGGTCATAGGTTTCTTCCTCCTACGCCGCCGACCGGGCAGCTCTCTTGTGTGCGTATGCCGTGGCCGCCTCACGCACCCAGGCACCGTCTTCCCAGGCTTTGACCTTGTGGGCCACGCGGTCCCGGTTCATCGGGCCGTTGCCCTTGACCACACGCCAGAACTCATCCCAATCGATCTCGCCGAAGTCGTAGTGACCCCGTTCTTCGTTCCATTTGAGATCCGGGTCGGGTGGTTCCAACCCGAGGTATTCCGCCTGCCGAACCGTCATGTCGACGAACTGTTGGCGCAGGTCATCGTTGGACACCCTCTTGACCTTCCACTTCATCGACTCCTCGGTGTGCGGTGAGTCGGAGTCGTTGGGGCCAAACATCATCAGGGCCGGCCACCACCACCGGTTGATGGAGTCTTGGGCCATCGCCTTCTGCTCTTCGGACCCCTGGCACATCCGAATGAGGATCTCGTAGCCCTGACGCTGGTGGAACGACTCCTCCTTGCAGATCCGCACCATCGATCTCGAGTAAGGACCGTATGAGGTGCGGGTGAGGGCGACCTGATTGGTGATGGCGGCACCGTCGACAAGCCAGCCGATGGAACCGATGTCGGCCCAATTGAGGGTCGGGTAGTTGAAGATCGACGAATACTTGTGCTTGCCCTGGTGGAGCAATTCCTGCAGCTCATCCCGACGAACGCCAAGCGTCTCGGCCGCCGAGTAGAGGTAGAGCCCGTGACCGGCCTCGTCCTGAATCTTGGCAATGAGGATCGCCTTGCGGTGAAGGGTCGGGGCTCGGCTGATCCAGTTGCCCTCGGGCTGCATGCCGATGACTTCGGAGTGTGCGTGCTGGGCGATCTGACGGATCAGAGTCCTCCGATAACCCTCCGGCATCCAATCGGTGGGCTCGATCTTCTCCTCGGTGTCAACGATCTCCTGGAATCTCTCTTCGGGTGCCATGGGCGGCATGGTACCCAAACAAACGTTCGTTTGTCGATAGAGCTGGAGTAACGCTGAGCAGTCAACCTTCTTGGTCGACGAAAGGTGCCGCTATTTCCAGGTACTCACCCGACAACGCGGCGAGCGCCCGTTCCTCGTTCACGCCGGAGAGGTTGAAGAGCCTTAAGACTTCAGCGGTGTCACGTTCGGCATTGGCGGCAGTGATGGCAAGTGCAGTGGCGTACTGCTCCTCGTAGAACTGAACCAGAGCGACATGCTCGTCCTCGAATTCAGAGGGCGGATCTATCACCTTCAGTGCGTCTCCGGTACCTTTCAGGTTCGCCTCTATGAAGGGCTGGACCTGCTCGAGTCGCAGCGCTCGTTCCTCAGGTTCCATGTCAGGGACGAAGTCGAACAGGCCAAGATTGCCGGCCAAGCCTGCTCGCAAGATCTCGTAGACCTCCTGGCCGTAGTCCCCTCCCGGCAGATTGTCGGGAGGCTCGCACAAGACGTCATTCGAAGCGATCGCCAAACAGAAGTCCCGACTGACGCTGTTCACCAGCACCCCGAAGTCCTGACCAGACTGGGTGAAGATCGAGAGAAGGGCATACAAGTCATCGCCCTCGACCGAGTCGACAAGCGTGTCGGCCAGCCCAATCGCCTCCTGGCGATACTCCACCCAGAGTCTGTGGTCGTCTTCGAACCTCGTCGGCGGGACCAGGGCATCCGCGCTGGTCACCGCAGAAGCAGCAAGACCCGGATAGCCCACATCGGCCACAGCCCCGATGAAAACCTCCCGGGTGAAGTAGCTCTCCTCGAGTGCGCGTCCGATCTGCTCGAAGCCAGTGTCGACCCGCCCCTGGACAACGGAAACGGAATCGAGATAAGCCTTCTCATCGTCGCTGAGCGACACCGAAGAGGCGTCGGCTCCTTGTGTACACGCGGCGAGTACGAGGGCGAATACCGGTGCCAGCAGATACCTACGCCGAGAAAGGACTCGTCTTCCCACGTCTGATGCAAACGCGGGAGACGCCGCCAGTAGTCCCGGACATCCACGGCAAGTGTCGTATCCCTGATATTCCGAGTGACAACCCGGACCTCTGAGTCCTTTCAGATTGTGCCGTACGCCCCTACAAGGGCCTGGTACGGAGACGGACACTGACAGTTGGACTTGAACAGGAGACCTGCATTGACGCAGCTCGAAAAGGTGGAGCGTTACCTCCGGGCACAGATGGTCCGGAACCGGGAGCGCCAGGGAACACCCCAAGCCGGGGCGCGGCCATTCATCACAATCTCACGACAGGCCGGAGCCGGCGGTCATCGGCTCGCACAGTCTCTCCTCGAGACCTTCGCCGCCGAGGAGAACGAACTCTTCGATGGCTGGCAGGTTTTTGACAAGCGGCTCTGCGAACTCGTGGCCGACGACTCCACTTACACCCATTCCCTGGATTCTCTCTTGGCCGAGGAGTATCGAACGAGGACCGACGAGTTCTTCCACCAAATCCTCCGATCGTCGGTGGATCAACGAGCGGTGGCGGAGAAGGTCTTCCGGGTAGTCCGTGCCGTTGCCTCGGTCGGCAAGGCCATCATCATCGGTCGGGCCGGGTCCGAAGTCACCCGAGACATGGACGGTGGGATCCATGTACGCCTCATCGCATCTGAAACCGTGCGCATCCACGGAGTCATGGATCACTACGGAATCGAGGAGAAGGCCGCCCGTGGTGAGTCCAAGCGTCTGGACACGGCGAGAGCGAGGCTGCTGAAGACCCACTTCGGGGTCGACATCGCGGACCCGACTCGCTACGACGTGGTCTTCAACACCGACCAGGTGTCGATCGGCACCATCACCGACCTCCTCGTGGTGATGGTCCGCAACGAGATCAGCATTCCCCGGTTAGCGGACTCGATGTGACGCAGCATGTTCTTCAGGGTCCATTCCTGACACGAAAACAAGCCGCCCACCGGGCGGACGTCAGGGCCCGCCTGCTCCCGGACCGACCCGACCTGATCCACATCGGCGGGCAGTGGCTAGAAGAGGTTTACTGCGCCTTCCAATTCGATGACCACGGGGTCCGGCCGGACATCGGGCAGGTGGTGGTGACTCTCAGGGGCGGCGACTCAGACGTGGCCATTGCCGAGTGGTTCGCTCGCCCGAATCCGGACCTTGGTGGCACGAGTCCGTTGGACTTCCTCAACGGACATGGTGGACTTGATCAGGTCCTCAACGCAGCGGCGCATGAGGGTTCAACGGATGAGCCAAGACCCGACGCCGGGCATGTCAAGACACCTGGCGTCGGCCGAGAAACAAGAATCCGTCAGGCCAGGGCGACCAGATCGAGAAGCTCCTCATCGAAGAAGCGCATGTCGCCGTCGGGCATCAGTACCGCACGATCCGGCATCAGCTGAGCGACGAAGTCGGTGTCGTGGCTGACCATCACCACAGTGCCCTCGTAGATGGTGAGGGCGTCGAGCAAGGCCTCCTTGGCCTGAGGATCGAGGTTGTTGGTCGGCTCGTCCAGCAGCAGAACATTGGGCCGCGACGCCACCAGCATTGCCAGCGCCAGCTTGGTCTTCTCCCCGCCGGAGAGGGTTGATGCGTCCTGGCTGACCTTGTCGGCAAGAAGAAACGTCCCGAGCAGGGTCCGCAGGGTCTGATCGGGAAGCCTGGCGGCGTTCCTCATGTGATCAAAGACACTGACGCCTTTGTGGATCTGCTCGTGTTCCTGGGCGTAGTAGCCCACCGTGGCGTTGTGACCGAGCGAAACCTCTCCGAGATCGGCCGTCTCGACACCAGCGAGGATCCGAAGAAGTGTCGTCTTTCCGGCGCCGTTGAGCCCGATCAGAAGCATTCTCTCCTGACGTTCCACCGCAAATTCGATGTCGACAAACACCACGTTGTCCCCGAAGGCCTTGGCTATGCCGGTCGCGGCCAGTGGGACCCTCCCTGACGGATCAGGTTGGGGGAAGTTGACCCGCACCTTCTTGCCCGATTTCTGGACCTCGACCAACTCCCGCTTCATCCGATCGACCCGGGTTTCCCAGGAACGGGCGATCTTGGCCATCTTCTCGGTGGTTCCCTTGAAGCGTCGGATGTTCTCCTCGAGACGCGCAATGGCCTCGTCCTGATGCTTCCGCTCGCGCTCCTTGCGCTCATGTCGCTGTTCGCGCTCGACCAGGTAATGCGAGTAGTTACCCCTGTAGGCCTCGATCTCTCCATGTTCGAGTGCGAGCACCGAGGTGATGGCCTCATCGAGAAGGGGGAGATCGTGAGATACGACCAGCATGCCGCCCTTGTAACCGCTGAGATATTCGATCAGCCACGCTTTGGCGTCGAGGTCGAGATGGTTCGTCGGCTCGTCGAGGACCATCACGTCGGTCTCGGCAAAGAGGAGCCGTGCCAATTCGACGCGACGCCGCTGACCACCGGACATAGTCACGACCGGCTGATGGAGTTCGTCATTACCGATCCCCACATTGGAGGCGATGCGCTTCGCCTCCGCCTCCGCAACGAAACCTCCCTTCGCTTCGAACTCGTCATGCAGCCTCGAGAAGCGAGCGATGCCGCGATCGCGCTCCGCACCGTCGAGGTCGTGCAGCCGGGCACGAGCGTGCTCGATGCGCCGCTGCATCGCTCCGATGTCGCGAGCCATGAGGATTCGTTCGAGGGCGGTGGCGTCAGGATGCTCGAGTTCAGGAAGGGCCGCTTCCTGGGAGAAGTAACCGACGTTCCCCGACCGAAGAACAGTTCCCGCGGCCGGTTCGAGTTGGCCCATCAAGGTCCGCATCAGCGTGGTCTTGCCTGCTCCATTGCGGCCGACGAGCCCGATCCTGTCTCCTGCTTGCACGCTGAAAGCGGCATCCCGGAGCAGGGTCCGGTTGCCGACATCGATTTGGAGGGCGCGTGCGATCAACATGAGAGACGTGGGTGGGTAGGGCCAGGTTACGCGGCGAGCGGTGTCTACTCCAAGTGATTAAGACGCGTTCTCGACGGCGCAGGTTCGGTATACCGAACGCACAGCATTAGGAAACGAGATAGAGCCTGAAGACACCGTCGCCCCGAGGCCACTAAATTGCCGCCGTGCCCCGAGATTCGTTTGTCCACGCTGCGACGACCACCGCCTCCCGCCCGGATGTCTGGGCTGCTCTTCAGGAGCCGCAGACATGGGAGGGCATTGGTGGCGTCGACCGCGTCTACAACCCCGTCGTCGACAGCGACGGCCAACTCCGAGGCTTCGACTTCGACACCGTCGTCGCCGGCAAGCCCTACGTCGGGAAGGCGACGCCCCACAACAGGGAAGAGGGCCGGACCATGGCCTGGAACATAGAGAACTCCGAGATTCGCGGGATCACCCAGATCGAACTCTCCGACCACCAGGGCGGAACCGAGGTCACGGTCTCACTCGAAGTCGAGAGCAAGGGACTGCTCTCAACGATTTTCTTCGGAGCCATCACCAAGACAATCGGGAGTGGTCTCCCCCGGACCGTCGAGGAATTCGCCCGCAGCCTAGGACCGTGTTGAACAATCGGGTTTGTGGCTGTGAAACTGTTGAGATCAGCTAACGGCCAGAGCAACCATCGGGATCTGGTTCATCATCTCGACGCGCCCATCGTCGGTGCCGTCATAAGAAACCCCCATGGCCTTGTAAAGAGCCTGCGCCGTCTTCGGATGGGCCGTCTCGTATTCCCCCATCACCTGTCCGGCCTCCTCGGCCTCCAGGAAACGCACCGTCGCATCATGCCGGTGTGAGCCGATCCAGACGGCCTCGAAGGTGCCGGCCTTGAGGTTTCTGTACCAGTCGGCCTTCGGACCCCAGCCGGAGGTGACGATCCACTCGCGGTTCTCGGGTCGACGTCCCGCCACTTCCAGGACCGTGAAGAAGAGGTTTCCGCTCTTTCGGCCACGGTGGGAGATCATGAGGAAACGCTTCCCCATGAGGAATCCGAGATGAGCGCGATAAAGGTAGCTGGGTGCCCTGAAGAACCACTTCTTCAGGCCGCTGGGTTTACTCGTCCCCGCCGTTCTCGGCCTCTTCCTGTGCAAGACGAGCCGCGGCCTCCTGGGCCCCCGCATGACTCTCGGCAACCTCGGCTCTGTCGGTGATCAGGGTCACCTG
>JAYEGJ010000122.1:0-7471 GCA_034658975.1 Actinomycetota bacterium | reverse complement strand
TTGACCCCGCGCGGTGTGGGGCGGTTTCGAGCACACATAGCCGGCCCCCCCTACGGGGCGCCCCTTCTACATTCTCGAGGCTGTTGGTGCCACATATGGGACTAACTACCTGAGGTTTGTGGAACCACTACTCCTCTTCGGTGTTTGAGGAGTTGCCCAGCGAAGCGAGCCACTCGGCGGGGTCGTCGGGAAGACCCTCGTCGTCGCTGATGCGCTCCCCACCTTCGCCGAGGAACCCAAGACTGGCGACCGTGGTCGCGCCCGGGAGTGACGGCTGGAGGGCCTGGTACTGGGTTGCACCTGTCCCGGCCGGGATGAGCTTGCCGATGATGACGTTCTCCTTGAGACCGCGCATGAAGTCGGAGCGGCTCTGAATGGCCGCATCGGTCAGGACACGGGTTGTTTCCTGGAACGAGGCTGCCGACAGCCACGAATCCGTCGCCAACGAGGCCTTGGTGATGCCCATCAGTTCGGGACGACCCTCGGCAGGCTGCTTGCCGTCCATGACTAGCTCCTTGTTGGTATCACGGAACTTCTGATCGTCGATCAGCGCAGCGGGGAGGAAGTCCGACTCGTTGGGAGCGACGATCCTGACCCGGCGCAGCATCTGACGAACGATCATCTCGATGTGCTTGTCGTGGATCTCGACACCCTGGGAGCGGTAGACCTCCTGTACCTGATCGACCAGGTACTGCTGGGCAGCGCGAACCCCACGGATCTCGAGGACTTCCTTCGGATCGAGGGGGCCATCGGTGAGCTGCGAGCCGGCTTCGACCTCGGCTGTGTCGAGGAAGCGAATCTTGGAGAACCGTGAGATCGGGTAGACAACTTCTTCATCACCAGCGGTGACGACGATGCGGCGGCCTTCCTCGTCGTCGATGTGCTTGGCGGTACCGGTCATCTCCGACATGGCGGCCTTGCCCTTGGGCGTGCGGGCCTCGAACAGCTCCACCACGCGGGGCAGACCGTGGGTGATGTCCGCGCCGGCAACACCGCCGGTGTGGAACGTACGCATCGTGAGCTGAGTACCGGGCTCGCCAATCGACTGGGCGGCCATGATTCCCACGGCCTCGCCCAACTCGACGATCTTGCCCGTGGCAAGAGAGAGGCCGTAACAGGCCTGGCAGACACCGCCACGGGTGTCACAGGTGAGCGGAGAGCGGACCCGGACCGACTCGACATCGGCCGCCTCGATTGCCTGCAGCTCCTTGGTGCCGATGATGGTTCCGGCACGAAGCTTGTCGCCATCCTCGGTGGCCACGAGAGTGCGGCCAACCTTGAGATCATCCGCCAGAGCACGGCCGTAGGTACGGGAGCGAAGGTTCCTGATCTTCTCGCCGCGATCGTCAATGACGCTGATGACGATGCCTCGATCGGTCTCGCAGTCGTCCTCCAGGATGATCATCTCCTGGGAGACGTCGACCAGACGACGGGTTAGATAACCGGAGTCGGCTGTTCGAAGAGCCGTATCGGCAAGACCCTTGCGGGCACCGTGAGTCGAGATGAAGTACTCGAGCACGGACAGGCCCTCACGGAAGTTCGAAATGATCGGGCGAGGAATGATGTCACCCTTGGGGTTGGCAACCAGACCACGCATTCCGGCGATCTGACGGACCTGCATCATGTTTCCTCGGGCACCTGAGCCCACCATCATGTCCAGCGAGTTGAACTGCTCGGTCTTGAGATTTGCCTTCATGGCCTCGGTCACCTTCTCGGTGGCCTCGGTCCAGATCTCGATGAGTTCCTGACGGCGCTCGTCGTCGGTGACGACACCCTTGGCGAAGAGGTCCTGCACCTTCTGAGCCCTGTCCTCGTAGGCTTCCAGGATCTCGGCCTTGTTACCCGGCGTGCGGACATCGTCGAGAGCGATGGTCAGCCCGGCCTTGGTGGCGTATCTGAATCCGAGCTCCTTGATGCTGTCCAGGGTGCTGGCAACGGCCGAACGGGGGTAACGCTCGATGATCGTCTCAATCAGAAGCCTGATGTCGCTCTTGATCACAACGGAGTCGACAAAGGGGAAGCCCTCCGGGAAGGCCTCGTTGAGAAGAACACGACCGATCGTGGTATCTGCGAGACCGTCCTTGTCGAACGGCTCATCGTTGAGCAACGAGCCGAGTGTCTTCTTCAGGTCGTGATGCAGGGCGGGATCGCCGGCCTTGTCTCCCAGACGGATTCTGATCGGAGCATGCAGCGACAGTTCGCCGATCTCGTAAGCCATGACGGCCTCATCGAGGTCGGAGAAGTGACGTCCGGCTCCAATGCCGTCCTCGACGAATTCCGACAGGTAGTACACGCCGATGACCATGTCCTGTGAAGGAGTGACAATCGGGCGGCCCGAGGCGGGCGAAAGGACGTTATTGGTCGAAAGCATGAGCACACGTGCCTCGGCCTGCGCCTCTGCGGAGAGCGGGAGGTGGACGGCCATCTGGTCACCGTCGAAGTCGGCGTTGAACGCCTCACAGACGAGGGGATGAATCTGAATGGCCTTGCCTTCGACCAGAACCGGCTCGAACGCCTGGATACCAAGACGGTGCAAGGTGGGAGCACGGTTGAGGAACACGGGATGCTCCTGGATCACGTCGCTCAACACGTCCCAGACCTGGGGGCGTTGGCGCTCTACCATGCGCTTGGCAGCCTTGATGTTCTGGGCGAGGTCGAGATCGACCAGACGCTTCATAACGAACGGCTTGAACAGCTCGAGAGCCATGATCTTGGGAAGACCGCACTGGTGCAGACTGAGATCCGGACCGACCACGATGACCGAACGGCCGGAGTAGTCGACACGCTTTCCAAGAAGGTTCTGACGGAACCGCCCCTGCTTGCCCTTGAGCATGTCCGAAAGTGATTTGAGAGCGCGGTTGCCCGGCCCGGTCACAGCACGGCCGCGGCGGCCGTTGTCGAACAATGCGTCGACGGCCTCCTGAAGCATGCGCTTTTCGTTGTTGACGATGATCTCGGGAGCACCGAGGTCGAGAAGCCGCTTGAGACGGTTGTTCCTGTTGATGACCCTGCGGTAGAGGTCGTTGAGGTCGGAAGTGGCGAAACGGCCACCGTCGAGCTGGACCATCGGACGCAGGTCGGGGGGAATGACCGGAACGGTCTCGAGGATCATGTCCTCGGGGCGGTTCTTCGCCTCCCAGAAGGGCTTGACAACCTTCATGCGCTGGGTCGCCCTTTGACGCCTCTGCTGCGAGCCGCCGTTGAGGTGCTCGTCGAGACGCTCCATCTCGGCGTCGAGGTCGAGGTTGAGCAGGAGAGACTTCACAGCCTCGGCGCCCATTCCGCCCTCGAAGTAATCGGCGTAGCGGAACCAGATCTCACGCCAAAGCTGCTCGGACTCGACCAACTGCTTGGGGCCAAACGTCTTGAATGTGTCGAAGGCCTCGTTGATCAGTTCGATCTCGCGGTCGGCGCGCTCCTGGCGCTCCTTGATCTCCTTCTCGACTTCCTTGCGCCGGGCGTTGATCTCCTGGCTCTTGGCCCCGCCTTCTTCCATGCGGGCGAGCTCATCCTCGAGAGCCTCGAGACGAACCTCGTGCCACTCGTCGAATTCGGACTTGACCACCTCGATCTCGTCACCAACCGCGGCCTCGAGCTCCGGCAGATCCTTCTGACGGGTCTCGTCGTTTACCGAAGTGATGATGTAGCTGGCGAAGTAGATGACCTTCTCCAGCTCTTTCGGCGACATGTCGAGGAGGTAGCCGAGCCGGCTGGGAACACCCTTGAAGAACCAGATATGGGTGACGGGGGCGGCCAGCTCGATATGACCCATCCGCTCGCGACGCACCTTGGAACGGGTGACTTCGACACCGCAGCGCTCGCAGATGATCCCCTTGTAGCGAATCCTCTTGTACTTGCCGCAGTAGCACTCCCAGTCCCTCTGAGGACCGAAGATGCGCTCGTCGAAAAGACCTTCCTTCTCGGGGCGAAGGGTTCGGTAGTTGATTGTCTCCGGCTTCTTGACCTCTCCGTACGACCAGGCGCGAATCTGGTCACTGGAGGCAAGGCCTACTTTCAGTTCATCGAATAGTTGCTGCTGTGCCATGCCTACCTCTCTTGCCGGCGGACTTTGGCCGAGAGTCCCCTCTCGCCGTCCGCCGCCCCACTCAGGGGGCCACGTCCACTAATCACAAATCCGGTTTTGTCGCCGGCCAAACAGACGCCGGTCCGACGGGGATGCCGCCTCATCATCCTTTTCATTCGGAATCCGGACGCTCGGGACGGCTGAGGTCGATGCCAAGTGTCTCGACGGACCGGTAGGTCTCCTCTTCGAGTTCCTTGAGTTCGACTTCCTCACCGGCCGAGAGCATCTCGACATTGAGGCAGAGGCTCTGCATCTCTTTGACCAGCACGCGGAACGACTCCGGAATGCCGGGCTCGGGGATGTTGTCCCCTTTGACGATTGCTTCGTAAACCTTGACGCGGCCCTGCACGTCGTCTGACTTGATGGTCAGAAGCTCCTGAAGGGCGTATGCGGCACCGTATGCCTCGAGCGCCCAGACCTCCATCTCACCGAATCGCTGGCCACCGAACTGAGCCTTACCACCGAGCGGCTGCTGGGTGATCATGCTGTAGGGGCCGGTCGAGCGGGCATGGATCTTCTCATCGACAAGGTGGACCAGCTTGAGCACGTAGATGTATCCGACCGTGACCTGGGTGTCGAATGGCTCACCGGTGCGACCGTCGTACAGGGTCGCCTTTCCATCCTCCTCAACCAGACGATCGCCGTCCCGGTTGGGGTGAGCGTTGGCGATGACCTTCATGATCTCGTCCTCGCGAGCGCCGTCGAAGACCGGGGTTGCGGTCTTCGTCCACGGCTGGACACCTACGGCGGCGGGGGAATCGCCCTTGAAGGGTTCCCAGCCCTGGGCGGCGGCCCAGCCGAGATGGGTTTCGAGAACCTGACCGAGGTTCATTCGAGACGGGACACCCAGCGGTGACAAGATGATGTCGACCGGAGTTCCATCGGACAGGAAAGGCATCTCCTCTTCGGGAAGAACCTTGGAGATAACGCCCTTGTTGCCGTGACGTCCGGCGAGCTTGTCGCCTTCGGAGATCTTGCGCTGGGTCGCTACATAGATTCGCACCAACTGGTTGACACCCGGGGGAAGGTCGAAGCCCTCGGCTCGTTTGAACACCTTGACCGCAATGACCTTGCCCTGCTCGCCGTGAGGAACCTTGAGCGACGTGTCACGCACCTCGCGGGCCTTCTCGCCGAAGATGGCACGAAGGAGACGCTCTTCCGGTGTCAGCTCGGTCTCACCCTTGGGAGTGACCTTGCCGACCAGGTAATCGCCGGGGCCTACCTCAGCACCAACGCGAATGATCCCGTCCTCGTCGAGGTTCGCGAGAACCTCCTCGGGAACGTTGGGAATGTCCCTGGTGATCTCTTCGGCTCCCAGTTTGGTGTCACGAGCATCGAGTTCGTGCTCCTCGATATGGATCGAGGTGAGAACGTCGTCCTTGACGAGACGCCTGCTGATGATGATGGCGTCCTCGTAGTTGAGACCCTGGAAAGGCATGAAGGCAACGAGGAGGTTGCGGCCAAGCGCCAGTTCACCATTCTCGGTCGAGGGGCCGTCAGCCAGGACAGAATCAACCTTGACCTTGTCGCCCTCGCGGACGATGGCCTTGTGGTTCATGCAGGTGCCCTGGTTGGACCGATTGAACTTGTCGAGGGGGAAGGTGTGCTTCTTGTTGGCACCGGTTTCCTTGACGATGATCTCGTCACCGGTGACCTCGACTACTTCGCCGGCGACGTTGGAGACGATCATGTCGCCCGAGTCCTGAGCGGCCCGGCCTTCGACGCCGGTACCGACAAGGGGTGACTCGGAGGTCAGCAACGGAACGGCCTGACGTTGCATGTTCGAGCCCATCAAGGCGCGGTTGGCATCGTCGTGCTCGAGGAACGGGATCAGCGCGGTCGAGACCGAAACGATCTGCTTGGGCGAGACGTCCATGTAGTCCACGCTCTTGGCGTCGACCTGCTCGACCTCACCACCGGCAAGACGCACCAGCACCCGCTTGTTGGCAAAGGCGCCGTTGTCCTTGAGCGGGGCGTTCGCCTGCGCGATGACGAAGCGCTCCTCCTCGGTGGCGGTCAGGTAGTCGACCTTCTTCGTGACTATTCCGTCCTTCACCTTGCGATAAGGCGTCTCGATGAAGCCGAAGTCGTTGACCCTTGCGTAGGAGGCCAACGAACCGATGAGGCCGATGTTGGGGCCCTCGGGAGTCTCGATCGGGCACATACGACCGTAGTGAGACGGGTGAACGTCTCGAACCTCGAACCCTGCGCGTTCGCGGGACAGGCCACCCGGGCCGAGCGCCGACAGACGGCGCCGGTGGGTGAGTCCGGCAAGAGGGTTCGGCTGGTCCATGAACTGGCTCAGTTGCGATGTTCCGAAGAACTCCTTGATCGACGCGGTGACGGGACGGATGTTGATCAAACTCTGAGGAGTGATCGCATCCGGGTCCTGAGTCGTCATGCGCTCGCGCACGACACGCTCGAGACGGGTCAGGCCGACTCGCATCTGGTTCTGAACGAGCTCTCCGACCGTACGGATACGGCGGTTGCCGAAGTGGTCGATGTCGTCGGTGGCGATCTGGACTTCCGTACCCGTGTGGGTCTTCATCGTCGACTCGCCGGCGTGAAGGGCCACGAGGTACTTGATGGCGTCGACGATGTCCTCGTCGCGCAGCATCTGGAGACCCTCGGCCCGGTAGTCCTTGGGGGCCCTCGCGTTGAATTTCTGGCTCATCTTGTAACGACCGACGCGAGTCAGGTCGTAGCGCTTGGGATTGCGGAAGAGCGTCTGGATCAGACCGCGAGCGGACTCCACAGTGGTGGGCTCGCCCGGGCGAAGCTTGCGATACAGGTCGAGGAGGGCCTCTTCCTTGTCGACAGCCGTGTCCTTCTCGATCGTGTTCCTGATCGACTCGGCACCGTCAAACATCTCGAGGATCTCTTCGTCGGTCTCGGCGATGCCGAGCGCCTTGAGGAACGCCGTCACGTACTGGCGACGCTTGCGATCGACACGGACACCGATGGTGTCCTTCTTGTCGGTGTCGAATTCGAGCCAGGCTCCACGACCGGGGATGACCTTGCTGGAGTAGATCATCTTGTCGGACGTCTTGTCCTTGTTGACGTCGTAATAGATGCCGGGTGAACGGACGAGCTGGGAGACGATGACCCTCTCGGTTCCGTTGATGATGAAGACACCCTTGTCGGTCATGATCGGGAAGTCGCCAAGGAACACCTTCTGTTCCTTGATCTCACCGGTGCCCTTGTTCATGAACCGCGCCGTCACGAACAACGGCTGGGCGTAGTTGGCGTCGCGCTCTTTGGCCTCTTCGAGGCTCATCAGGGGTTCGCCAAAACGATGGTTGGTCAGTTCGAGCGCGAGAGAACCAGTGAAATCCTCGATGGGAGTTATCTCGTTGAAGATCTCTCGGAGACCTTCGTCCAAGAACC
>JAYEGJ010000121.1:0-1475 GCA_034658975.1 Actinomycetota bacterium | reverse complement strand
GGGGCCTTGATGTTCGGGTGATTACCACTGTGGGTGGGCATCTGGGGTTAGGGTGGCTTTGAGGTTCTCGGGGGCCTGGTCTGGCTCTCGAACCGGCTGACGGCCGTTTGGGTTTGTCCTGATAATGACGTGCCGATCGGTCTCCCGAGGGCCCGGGCCGGCACTCACCGGTCGGGCGACGTGACGTTGACTCGTGCTGCGGTAACAGCTCGAGTCGTATCAGGCGTCCGCCGTTCCAGTGGTGCGTGCCACCCCTTGTTCGCGTAGACGAGAGAAGGGATGGCTAATGACCATCGTAGATGCCCGTGTCCTCACTGTGACCGGTGGGGTCGACACCCACCTCGACTTCCATGTGGCTGCCGCCCTCGATCAGATCGGCGGCGAGCTCGGGATCGAGTCGTTTGAGACCACCACCGCCGGCTACCAAAAGCTACTCGACTGGCTGTCCGCCTTTGGGCCGGTGACCCGGATCGGGGTGGAGGGCACCGGCTCTTATGGGACCGGGCTGGCCCGGTTTCTGTATTCCCAGGGTGTTGAGGTGGTGGAGGTGGATCGCCCCAACCGGCAGCTACGGCACCGCCGGGGCAAGTCGGATCCGACCGATGCGGTTGCTGCCGCCCGGGCTGCCCTGTCCGGTCAAGCCACCGGGACACCGAAGCTACGCAATGGGCCGATGGAACAGATGCGGGTGTTGTTGGTGGCTCGCCGCTCGGGACGCGAACAGCGGGTCCAGACCCTCAACCAGATCCGCCAACTTGTGTTTTGTGCTCCCGAACCGATCCGGGAACGGTTCTTAGGACGGACCCAGACTTCGATGCTCACGGAGATGGCCGCGCTGCGGCCCTCCACCAAGTCCGATCCGGTCACTCACACCACCTTGACCACCTTGAGAGACCTGGCTCGACGGATCAGAGCCCTCGACAACGAAAAGACCCGGATCCGTAAACAGCTCCACCAACTTGTCACCGTCACCGCCCCCGATCTGTTGGCCATCAAGGGACTAGCTGCAGAAGGAGCCGCCGTCTTGTTGGCAGCCGCCGGGGACAACCCCCAACGGGTCCGCACCGAAGCCGCCTGGGCCCACATGTGCGGTGTCGCACCCATTCCGGCCTCCTCGGGCAAGACCGTCCGCCACCGGCTCAACCGGGGCGGTAACCGCCAAGCCAACTCGGTGCTGTATCGGATTGTTATCACCCGCATGTCGGCCGATCCCCGCACCCAGGCCTATGTGCAACGACGCCGCGACGAGGGACGCACCACCAAAGAGATCATCCGGACCCTGAAACGCTACCTGGCCAGAGAGATCTACAAACACCTCCCCCGACCCGATCTCAACTGAACCAAGATCACCGGACGGGACGTGACCCCCTAACCGTTTCACACCACTCAGGTTGTGCTGACAATGACCTGTCCGTCCCGACCCGGCCCTCCCCAAACTCGCGGACGTGTGACCTGATCAGAAGCCTGCCCACCAT
>JAYEGJ010000120.1:10933-27258 GCA_034658975.1 Actinomycetota bacterium | reverse complement strand
TCGAGACCTGCCAGAGGAATCCCCGCAGTCTCCATCCGGTCGAGTTGGTCGGAAAGATCCCACTCCTCCATGTGAGGCTTGAGCACGGCTGTGGAGGCGATCGGGTTGGTCTCGGTCATCCCCCAACCCTGGATGATCCTGATCCCGCGCTCGGTCCAGAACCACTCGATCATGGCCCGTGGCACCGCCGACCCACCACAGAGGAAGGCCCGAATGGAGGAGAGGTCGGTTTCCGGGTTCGCCGTCAGGTACTGCTGTATTCCCATCCACACCGTGGGCACACCGGCACTGAAGGTCACCTTCTCCTCGGTGAATAGCCTGACCAGCCCTTCTGGACTCAGGTCCGGGCCCGGATATGTGAGCTTGGCGCCTTTGGTCACCGCCAGGAACGGGTATCCCCAGGCAGACGCATGGAACATCGGGACCACCGGCAGCACGTTGTCGGTGGGCTCCATGGCGATATTGGCCAGCCCGGAGATGGTGTGGAGGTACGTCGACCGCTGGGTGTACGCAACACCCTTGGGATGCCCCGTCGTCCCCGACGAGTAACACAGCATCATTGGTGAGCGCTCGTCCAACTGTGGCCACTTGCCATGCTCGGGCTGCCCCTCGATCAGATCCTCGTAGGCGATAGACCCGGGAATGGCATCACTGGCCTCGGTGCCCATGATCACCCACGTCTCGACGGTCTCCATCTTGCCGGCCACAGGTGCGATCAGCGGAACCAGGTCGGGGTCGACGAACATCGCCTTGTCGCCTGCGTGGTTGACGATGTAGACGATCTGGTCGGCGAACAGCCTCAGGTTGATCGTGTGACAGATCCGGCCGCTGTTGGCGGTGGCCCAGTAGAGCTCGTGGTGACGCTGGTTGTTCCAAGCGAACGTTCCGACGGCGTCGCCGACGGCCAGACCCAACGAGTCGAGTGCCGACGCCAGCTTCCGCACCCGGACGTCGGTTTCCCCATAGGTGTTTCGGATCACAGAACGGTCGGCCTCCACCGACACGATCTCCTGGTCGGGGTTGATCCATACCGAATGGTCGTAGAGAGTTGACAGTAGAAGTGGAAAGTCGTCCTGCATGTGTGGCATCAGCTACCTCCGAGAAGCGTGCGCTTCTGTGATTCGAATTCCTCGTCCGTCAGTTTCCCGCTGTCGTGCAATCGCGCGAGCCGCTCGAGTTGCGAAGCTACCGATTCCAAGGGCGCAGTGCTCGATGAATGCCCGCCTTCCATCTCTTTCTTCCTGTCCTCGCGGACCGAGTAGATCAGTGACTGGACGTCCTCGGGCTGCGGGATGTCCCTGTACCGGCTCTGGCCGTGGGTGCCTGCCGATTCAATGAGAAGATCGCCGGTGCGAAACAGTCGTTCGATGATCGTCTGGTTGAACGCCACATCGTTGATGACTTCGAGCGGGATCTCTTTTCCGCGTTTGGCGATGAACCCGGCCCGGTAGATGAGACGCTCGTTGGTGATCACGTGGTAGGTAGTCCACCAGCGGACCACTCCCCCGACTATCAACAGAATGATGACCCCGCCTACAGCGGTGACCAGCCAACCCGGCCAGTCGCCGACCCCGAGAAGGACCATCAGGACGATCCCGAGGACCACCAGTAATCCTTCCCGTATCAGTCGTGACCAATGTGGCCGAAACTCGGCCTCAATCTGTTCTCCCTCACTCAGCAGTCGTTTTGGGTAGCCCATCTTCTATTGACCGAGCAACTTTGCTTTCTCGGCCTGGAATTCGGCGACGCTGAGCGAACCATCAGTGTGCAGCCTGGCCAGGATCTCCAACTGCTCGGCCGTGGATTTCGATGAAACCGCCGGCGTGGGAGGCGGCGCAGCAGGAGCTGCCGGGGCGGAAAGTGACGCAGCAGGTGCCGGCGAGACCGTTGGCGAGCGCCCGCCCCGAACGTCGGTGATCATCTTCTTGAGGCCGAGCGGATCGGTGATGTCCCGGATGGCGGTTTGCCCCTCGCTCGCCGACGACTGGACGAGAAGATCGCCTGCCCCGACGATTCTCTGGAGAACACCCTGGCGAAACCCCACATCCTGAACTCGATCGATCGGGATCTCGTATCCGACCTTCGTCATGACGCCGCGCCGGAAGATGACTCGCCGGTTCGTCACCACGAAATCGGTGCTGCTCCACTCGAGGAGCCCCTTGCCGGCCAGCGCGATCCAGACGAAGAAGAGTGCCCAGCCAAGCCAGCCGTCAATACCCAGATCGGTGTCCCAGACCGGAACGACCAGCCAAAACGCGATGAGGTAGACAACGGTGTAGAGAATCTCCATCTTGAGGGCAATCCAATGCGGTTTCGATTCGAGAAGAATCGATTCCCCCGTAGAGAGTTGATCTTTGGGTAAGCCATGTGCCGGGAGCCTAACGCCGGATAGCGACGCTAGTGCCCTGGCCGGTGACGTTGGCGGTCGGGGCACTTACCTCTGCGAACGCGAGAAACCCCGAGGGAGCCTTGGCCGAAACCTCAACCCTCTCGGGGATCTCAATCTCTCCAATGGCGTCAGGCCGGGGACCCAACTCCTCTGGGGAGGTGCCGTCGACCGAAGCCGGCGGCGGGTGCGGTCCGAGGACCGCTGCTCCCCGTTTCCGGGGGGCGGTGCAGACCCGAAGGTCTGCGGTGCAAGCCGTGAAGCCTGCGGTGGTCTTCTGTCCGGTCGACGATCCCGAAGGATCCCCGCTCGTTCTTCCGACCGTCCCTCGGCCGTCGGTTTCCCGATGGCTTCGGGGTGACCTTCCGCGTCCAGGCAAGCCCTTCCGCTCCGGGTCGTGACCGTCCGGTCGGTTTCCCTTCCTTCCGGCCTGCTCGGGTCGGTGAGCAAGCTCATCGATCCGGGCGTGCCCTCCTTGCGGTAAACCGCCTCTTGGGCTGGACCTTTCTGCTCGGCGAACCTCGCTTCAGATCCAGTCGCCGGGTTGCCCCTGCGACGTGACGGAAAAGTAAACCATCACCCCAACCAACACAAGCCGAAAGCTTGATTGTTTTTCGCGATCTGTTTTTCAGATTTCGCGACACGCTCTTCGGGCCTGAGAAAAGTGAGAAATCCCGAGGGAGCCTTGGCCGAAACCTCAACCCTCTCGGGACTCTCACTGCCATCGACCGGGAAAGCGGGCCCCCGGTCAACAGCGGTACATGCAAGGTACGGGGTTGGCGGAACGGCCGTCAAGGGAGTTAATCCCATTCTTTTCGCGAGGCCCCTCGGTACCGTCCGATCAATGCTGTCGAACCCGTCCATTCGCCGCGTCGTCGTCGCGCGTCTCGTTTCCCGCATCGGGGGCGAGGCGGCATTCTTCGTTGGGCTGTGGGGCAAGGCGGCCTTCGAATTGGACGCAACGCCGGCCCAACTCGCAACGGTCATGGCAGCCCTCGGAGTCGCCTCTCTGATCGGAGCCTCCATGGCGGGGGTCCTGGTCGACCGGTTCGATCCGAGAAGGGTCCTCATCTACGCCGAGATCCTGTTCATCCCGGTCGCTCTGGCGCTGATCTTCGCTGACAGCATTCCGACGCTGGCCATCGCGGCATTCGCTCTTGGCCTGGTCGGAATGCCGGTCTACACGGCCATTGCCTCCTTCGCTCCCTACCTGACCGAGGATGAGGACGAGCTATCCAAGATCAACGGACTCATCGAGGGGGCTTCCTGGATCGCCTTCATCATCGGGCCGGCGCTCGGCGCTGTTCTCGTTGCCACGGTGAGCATCGACAGCATCTTTGTCCTCGACGCTGCGACCTCGGCCATCGGAGCGATCTTGATTCTCCCGGTGAAGGTCAGGCAGCTCTCGAAGGACACCGGTGAAAGCGGAGGCTTCAAGGAGCTGAAGGAGGGTTTCTCCTATAGCTACTCACACCATCGGCTTCGCTTCTACATATGGATTGGCTCATCAGTGTGGCTGTTGTTCGGCACCTTCGGAGCCCTCGAGCCTCTCTTCTTCCGGGATGTCCTCGGCACGGAGCTGGAAACCCTGGGCTGGGTCAACTCGATCTTCGGTGTGGGGTTGGTCGCCGGCACGCTGATCGCCGGTCGGCTCGGAGCCGGGTTCCGCACTGCCCGGGTAGTCACGATCCTCGTGGCGATGAACGCCGTCGGTGTCCTGGCGTATGTCGGTACCGACAACCTGGCCGTTGTCGTACCCAGCGGAGCCTTTTGGGGGTTGATCATCGGAATGATGGCACCGCTGCTGAGAACGATGATCCAGGTGAACTCGCCCGATGAGATGGTCGGTCGAATCATGAGTGTGTCGCACATCCACAGCGAGGTGGGCCACCTCATGCCGCTCGCCATCGCCCCATGGCTGGCGGCGTCGTTTGGCGTCCAACAGACACTGCTCGGCGCCGGAATCGGAGTCGCCGTCGTCGCCATGCTCTTCTGGCCGAAGGCGCGTCAGCTCGATCGCACGAGGATCGTGGACGTGCCCGCCACCGGCTTGGCCGACCCGAGCGAGGAGCCGCGCTCGGTAGGCCACTGACATTCGCACGAATGTGTCACAGCGCATTCCTATGATCGGCATCGTGACAGTCGAATTGGAAACCCCGGGTCTCAAAACGCTCTCCCCGAGCAGGGCAGGCGACTTCAAAACGTGTCCTCAGCTCTTCAAGTTCAGGGCCATCGATCGCATCCCCGAGCCAACCTCGGTCTATCAGGCTCGGGGAACGACGGCGCACCTGGCCCTCCAGCGTCTTTTTGACCATCCCGAAGCCGAGCGAACCCCCGAACGCCTCTTCGACCTGTTCCGTGCCGCATGGACCGAGACACGCCAGGACGAGGAATTCGATGGGCTGTTCGAGACCGTCGAGGAGGAGCGTCAGTGGGGTCTCGAGTCGATGGAGCTTCTGGCCAACTACTTCGACGTTGAAGACCCGACATCGTTCGAGCCCGAGGATCGCGAGCTCGACATGCTCGAGGATCTCGATGGGATCGTCATCCGGGGGATACTCGACCGCATAGACAGGGACGACGACGGGCGACTCATCATCACCGACTACAAGACCGGCAAGGCCCCGCCGGAGCGCTATGCCCTAGCTGCGTTCTTCGCACTCAAGATCTACGCGCTGTTGATCCGCAAGCGTCTTGGAGAGACACCAAAAGAGATCCGGCTCCTCTATCTCAACGGACCGACGCTGTACCGGCTGCCGATCGACGATCGGCAACTCGAGGCCATGGATGGTCAGCTACGTGCCCTGTGGAACGCGATCAACCGGGCCATGTCCACCGACCGCTGGCCGACAAGACAGGGTCACCTCTGCAACTGGTGCTCCTACAAGGAGATCTGCCCGGCCTGGGCGGAAGAATCAGCGGAGGCCTAAGGGAAGATCCCTCGAGCCAGCTTGGCGTCGGCGACCCTTCGGATCCCCTTGATCAATGCCGCCGTCCTCATGTTCACGCCCACTTTCGTGGCCGTCTGGTGAACCTCATCGAAGGCAGCGGTCATGATCTCTCTGAGCCGGGCAACGATCTCATTCTCGGTCCAGAAGTACTTCTGCACGTCCTGGACCCATTCGAAATAGGAGACGGTGACGCCACCGGCGTTGGCGAGGATGTCGGGAACGATGAAGACCCCCTTCTGGTCGAGGATGTCGTCGGCCTCGATGGTGGTGGGGCTGTTGGCACCCTCGATAATCAGCTTGGCTTTGACGTTGGCGGCGTTGTCCTTGTTGATGACACCCTGGATCGCCGCCGGGACCACGACGTCCACATCGAGCTCAAAGATGGCATCGCCGTCGATGAAGTCGGCATCGGGATAGCCCTCCAGGAACCGGTGCTCGTCGACCCAGCTTGCCACGGCCTCGACATCCAGACCGTCGGGGTTGTACACCGCGCCGGAGATGTCTGAGACGGCCACGACATCGGCTTCCATCTGGGACCCGGCGATTGCCGCGTACCGTCCCACGTTCCCGAAACCGTGGATTGCCACGGTGGCTCCAATAGGGTCCAGGTCGATCGCTCTGGCAGCCTGTGGGAGAAGGAACATCAGTCCTCGGCCGGTGGCTTCGCGACGGGCGATACTCCCGCCCAGCGCGGGAGGCTTCCCCGTGACTACCGCCGGAACAGCGTGGCCAACGTGTTGTGAGTAGGTGTCCATGAGCCATGCCATCACCTGCTCGTTGGTTCCGAGGTCGGGTGCGGGGATGTCTCTGTCAGGGCCGATCACGTTGATGATCTCCATCGTGAAACGGCGAGTCACACGCTGAAGCTCGGCCCGTGACAACTCCATCGGGTTGACCCGGACGCCGCCCTTGGCCCCTCCGAACGGGACGCCAACGACGGCGCACTTCCAGGTCATGAGCATTGCCAGGGCCGATACTTCGCCGAGGTCCACATCCGGGGCGAATCGGATGCCGCCCTTGGTGGGGCCCATCGTGGCCACGTGCTGCACGCGGTATCCGAAGATCGTCTCGACCTCGGTGTAGTTGTCGTGCCGGAAGGGAAAACTCACGACCGTCGACCTCTGCGGACTTCTGAGCCGGTCCACGACGTTGTCGTCGAGACCCATGAGAGTCGCCACCCGATCGAACTGGCCGACTGCCTCGTGATACATCGGTGAGTCGTATTCCTTGCCGGCGCCCAACATGCCTCCGTTGCGAGATGCGTCAAGGGCATCCTATTTGAGCCCGAGTCAAATCTGTCAGACCCTCCCCGTAGGTTGAGCCACATGACATCGACAGCCAGCCAAAACCTCAAAGCAAGCGAAGCCTTTGCCGACCCGGTCGCATATCTCGGGGGGCTCGGCATCGAGGCCGAGTTGGTGACCGACAGCACCAAGGATGCCCTCCTCACGATGCCGGCGGCGGCTTAGGAGTCTGCTGATTAATGCCGTTGCTCAGATCGGCGGCCAGACGCGCCAGTCGCAAGGACGAGGTTTCGCCACTCCTGGTGCGGAATGGCGGGACCGAGGACACCGCGAGTGGTGATGGCTGGTCGTTCGAGATGGGTGGCATGCATTGTTCAGCGGGCTCCTAGCTCTACGATCGTCCCGTGGACGAGAGGGAAGTTCGGGTCGGCCACCACGAGTGGGATTCGGCCATCGCCGACAGCGAAGGTCGACAGATCATCGTGGCCGGGCCCGGTACCGGGAAGACCGAGTTTTTGGTCCGTAGGGTGGCCCACCTGATCGAGACCGGGAAGGCGCGCCGTGACCAGATAGTCGTTCTTTGCTTCTCACGGCGGGCCGCCGGCGACCTGCGCCAGCGCATCGAGCGCTCGATCGGCGGGACCGGCATCCCCGTCGATGTCACCACCTTCCATGGGCTCGCCCTCCGGCTCCTGGAGACCGCAGCCGACGGGGTTCGACCTGTCCCCCTGACCACGCCCGAACAGGTCGACGCCGTCCATCGACTCCTCGTCTCGGAGGATCCGACCCTATGGCCGATCACCTATCGCGGGATCCTGGACACTCCCGCATTCGCAGCCGAGGTCGCCGATTTCCTTCTCCGCTGCTCCGAAAGGCTGCTCACCCCGGCCGAACTCGGCGAGCGTGCAGCCGAACGCTCCGATTGGCGCGGTCTCCCGGAGCTTTTCTCCCGGTACGTCGCTCATCTCGAGGAGACGAGTCGCACCGACTACGGGGCTCTGCTGGTGTCGGCGGTGTCCCTCCTGAGAACGGCTGAAGGACACGAACTAGTCGCCCCCTACAAATACGTGCTGGTCGACGAATACCAGGACACGAGCCCGGTCCAGGCAGAGATGGCTGCCCTGCTCGCTCAAGACGCGGGCAATCTCGTCGTCACCGGTGATCCCTACCAGTCGATCTACTCGTTCCGCGGCGCCGAGCTTCGCAACGTCGCCGGGTTCAACGATCAGCCCGATACCAAGCGCATCGTGCTGGAGCAGAGCTTCCGGGTGCCCGCCGGGATCCTCGACTCGGCACTGCGGGTCGTCTCCTCCGGACACCTCCCCGGAGCCGCCGGCCCGGTGACGCCGGCTCCACACGAAGGCAGAAGCGAAGCCTTCGTCTTCGACCAGGAGACGGCCGAGGCCGAGTGGATCGCACGGGAAGTCGAGCATTCGATTCTCGTCGATGGAATCAGCCCGGCATCGATCGCCGTACTGGTCCGCTCGAAGAAGGAATTGATCAACGAGCTGTCTCGCGCCCTCACCAGGAGGAACGTGGCCCACGACCCGCCGGACAGTCGTCTGGTCGATCACCCCGCGGTGAGACTGTTCCACGATCTGGCCATCGCCTCCCGTCTCGGAGGCGACCCTGCCGGCGTGTCGGCCGGTAGTACAGCCGAAGCCGACCGGGCAATGCGCCGGATCCTGCTCGGCCCGGTCTTCGGCGTTGGACTGAGCCAGGAGCGGGCCGTACTTCGCGATCGTCACCGGTTCCCGCGTCCCTGGAGCCAGGTCCTTTCCGACGCCAGACCAGACCTCTCCGGCCTGATCGGTCTTCTCGCCGATTCGTCCTGGTGCATCGAGGGAAGCGCTGTCGACGGCTTCTGGCATGCCTGGTCTTCTCTCGACGGCCTCGACGCGATCATTACCGACCCGGCTCGAGCCGAATGGAGACGGGCCTGGACCGCCTTTGCCCAGGTATTGGGTCGTCAATCGGAGCGCGATCCCGACCTCACTCTCGCTCGCTTCTTCGAACTGAGCGAGGAGGAGGACTTCGAAGCGACACCCCTGATCTCGTATCAGTTGCGCGATGAGCGGGTGACCCTCACGACGCTGCATCAGGCAAAGGGGCTCGAGTTCGACGTAGTGTTCATAGCGAATGCCGTCGAGGGCGTGTTCCCCGATCTTCGACGCGGACGACGAATGCTTCGTCCGGAGCTGCTCTCCCCCGAGAGGACCACAGACCCTCAGGCCCAGCACGTCTTCGGAGTCCAGGAAGAGATGCGCCTGGCCTACACGGCGATGACGCGAGCACGTATCAGGGTGGTGTGGACAGCCACCGACGCCGGCGTCGACCAGGGCGAGAAGCGCCCGTCACGTTTTCTGATCGCTGCGGCAGGTGTCCCCTATGAGCTGCTCGGTCCGCCCGCCGAAATCCAACGCGACCCGGTCACCATCTCCGAGGCCGAAGTGAGCCTTCGCCGGAGCCTGCTCGACCCGGAGGCTCTGGCACAAGAGCGGATCGCGGCCGCCGACGTCCTCGGCAACCCACCCGCACCGTGGTGGGACCCACACTCCTTCCCCGGTGTCCCCGAGCCCGGGCCCGACAGCCCGATCCTCGGCGACAAACTCCGCCTCTCGCCAAGCCAGGCCGAAAGCTACAAGCGCTGCCCTCGTCTCTACGCCTTGGAGCGCCGCCTCCGGCTCAGCGGTTCGACCTCTCCCTGGGCACACTTCGGCTCGTTGTTTCACGCCGCACTCGAGAAGGCCGAGGGCGAAATCATCGGGACCGACCGGGCACATGCCGAGACAGACCGAGCCATCGAGTGCCTGTTGGAAGTCTGGGAAGAGGCAGACTTCGGAACACCCGAACTCAACCGGGCCTGGCTGGGCAAGGCCGTTGACACGTTGACCAAGCTCTACGAGAAGTGGCCGGCGACCGGTGGCAAGCCCGTGGACCTCGAACGGAGGGTCGAGTTGGCGATTGACGGGGTCGACTGGGTCGGCTACATCGACCGGCTCGAGTCGGGCCCCGACGGGAGCCTGATCGTCGATTACAAGACATCCACCCAGGCCATGAGCAAAGCCGATGCGGCGGAGTCGATTCAACTGGGCTTCTACTCATCCGCCGTGGCAGCCGGCGGGGACCCGGTGGCCGACGCCCAGCTCTGGTATCCGAGGACATCCGCCCAAACGGTGTCGAGGCGTTCCCTAGACATGGATCGCCTCGAGGAGGTCGAGGAGGAGATGATCCGAATCACCAACGCCATCCGATCCGAGGATTGGGAGCCCACCCCCGGCGGGCATTGCAAGCGGTGCGCGTTCAAGCTCTCCTGTCCCGCATGGCCCGAGGGAAAAGGGGCGTATTTGCCGTGATCGACCTCACCCCTTCCCCCGAGCAGCAGGAGATCCTCGACCTCGGCTTGACCACAATCCGGATCCGCGCCGGTGCCGGGACCG
Source organism: Actinomycetota bacterium (assembly GCA_034658975.1). GTDB lineage: Bacteria > Actinomycetota > Acidimicrobiia > Spongiisociales > ZC4RG35 > SZUA-217. The sequence continues at coordinate 17,237 of JAYEGJ010000120.1, read as the reverse complement.
GGAAGACGACCACCGTCGCCATGGTGATCGCCAATCTCATTGAGAACCACGGAGTCGAGCCGGAGCAGATCCTCGGGATCACGTTCACCAACAAGGCCGCCGCCGAGCTCTCCGCGAAGGTACGTCAAATGCTCCCGACCGAGATCGACCCGGGGCGTCAGGTGGAGGTTCACACCTATCACGGATTCGCGGCACAGATCCTCTCCGAATTCGGGGCGCTGGCCGGAGTCGACAACCGGGCAAAGGTGATCACACCCACCTTTGCCCGGCAGATCATGCGTGAGACGTTCCACCACACGGCCTTCGACTACCTGGACATCACCCAGGTCCGGAGTCTCGATCGGGTGCGGAAACTCGGCGACCGGGCAGGCGACCACCTGCTGGTTCCGGAAGACCTGATCAGTGCTTCGCCTGACCCATCAGACGAGGTTTGGGCTGCGCGAACGGAGATGGCAGAGACCCTGCGCGAGTATGCCGCCGACAAACGACGGTTGCGCGTCGTGGATTACGGAGACCTCGTCACTCTGTCCACACAGATCGTCAGGAGCCACCCTGAACTCGCTGACGCCATAAGAGATCGCTATCGGGCGGTGGTCCTCGATGAGTACCAGGACACCAATCCCGCACAGCGGGTGCTCCTCACCTCGGTCTTCGACGAGGGGTTTCCGGTCATCGCAGTTGGCGACGAAGACCAGACGATCTATGAATGGCGGGGCGCCTCGGCCGAGAACTTCGAGTTGTTTGCATCTCACTTCGGAGACGATGTCAGCGAGCGCGAGCTGACACTCAATCGTCGTTCGGCGCAGCCGATCCTCGATATCGCCAACGTCGTCAGATCCACGGCCAACCCAACGGCTGAGGACCTTGTGGCCGCCAGATCGGGTCTGCCGGCCGACATAGCCACTCACTGGGCCACCGACGCCGTTGCCGAAGCCGACTGGATCGCCTCGAGGTTCGAAGAGTTCCACGACAGCGGATCGAAATGGTCTGAGATGGCCGTGCTGTTCAGGAAGAACAAGGACTTCGCCGTGGTAGTGGAAGCGATGGCGCGCCGGGACATCCCGGTCGAGGTGGCAAACGTCGGCGGGCTCTTCTCTGTCCCGGAGGTAGCCGACCTACGCGCATGGCTGACGATCATCGAGCGGCCCGAAGACTCCGCCGCACTCACCCAGGTCCTCTTCGGAAGTCGCTACCGGCTCGGCCTCGCCGACCTCGCACCTCTCACCCGATGGGTTGCGTCCTCCCTGAGCGAGGAGCGAACCGAGGACCCCGCTCCCGTCTCCCTCATGGAGGCGGCAGAAGCAGTCGGTGAGATCTCTGGGCTCAGGCAAGAGGCTGTCGGCGCCCTGGAGCGATTTCTCTTGGTGTACCGCGCCGCTGTCACCGAAAGCCAGGGACAATCCCTCGTTGAGATCTGCCGCACGGTCCTGGACCGGACGAGGGCGTGGCAGGACATCGACGCACTTCCGCCAAATGTCCGGCTGACGGCGCGGCTCAACATCTATCGGCTCCTGGACCTCGCCGACGACTGGAGCCCACTCAAGGGCCGCCCCTCGCTCGGCGCATTCCTCGACTATCTGGAGGCGATGGAGGACGAGCCGACCGAGGAACTCGACTCCGCCCACCTGTCTGGTGAAGACGCGGTCACCCTCGTGACCGTCCATCGCGCCAAAGGACTGGAATGGGAGACGGTGGCCATACCTGCGGTGACCCACGGAAACTTCCCGTCAGGGTCGGGACAGTTCCCCGACCCGATCAGATTCGCCGAACATCTGCCGGTCGATCTCCGGATCGACTCCGTCCTCGATGATCTTCCGGCCGACCGCGATGACCGGGATGACCACCTTCGAGCACGACACACCGCCCAGGAGTGGAGGGTCGCCTACGTCGCCGTCACCCGCGCCAAGCAGCGCCTCTTCGTCACCGGGGCCTACTGGTACGGGTTGCCCGAGCCGTCGAAGAGGCCAAAGAAGCCTTCAGAGCTCTTCGAAATGGTGCGTGACCACGAGGCGACACGAGACGGTGGCACCGCTGAGCTGACCCCGAGACCCGACCTTCTCCGATCCCCGGACCTGCCAGCCAGCCCCGACCCCCTGTTCGCGACCGGATGGGAGGATGGTCTGAGATCCGCCCTTGCTCAACAGGGATCCATGCGTACGATCGCTGAGAAGCTCGACGTGACAGAGGAGTACCAGCGCACGGTGGACGAGACGATCCAGCGCCTTTTCAATCTGGCCGAGCCATCGACAGACGACGCAGAGTCAAAGGCTCTAGCGGTCTCGGTGACCGGCCTGGTCACCTACGCCCAGTGCCCCAAGCGATTCTTCTGGACGAGCGTCGACCCCCTCCCCCGCCGGCCCAATCCCGCTGCAAACCATGGCACCGAAGTCCATCGCAGGATCGAGCTCCACCAGCGCGGCCAGATACCACTTGATGAGTTCTCCCCCGACCTCTACGACACGGACGACTCCGACAGCGTCGTCGGTCCCGGCGCCTACACCACCTATCTCGAATCGAGATTCGCCGATGGTCGTGCCGCTCTCGTCGAAGTGCCTTTTTCCATCGAGGTCGGCGCCGGACACAAGGTGAGAGGCCGAATCGACGCGGTGTACGTCGAGGATGGACTGTGGGAGGTCGTTGACTTCAAGAGCGGAAGACCGAAAGACGATCCCTCGCGCGTCGTTCAGCTCCAGGCATATGCCGTGGCAGCCACCGACGTTGATTTCGGTTACTCGACTCCGGAGTCCATGAGAGTCACGTTTGCCTATCTCGGGAACGGTCTCGACGAAGTGAGCTACGACGCCGATGAGACGTGGGTCGAAGGTGCACGCGGCTCTCTCGAATCGTTGACAGACCGCATAGTCGCCGAGGACTTCGCCGAACATCCGGGCCAGTGGTGCCACTCGTGCGACTTCCTGCGGTTCTGCGGACCGGGCCAGGCGGAGGTCGGCAGTTGATCGCTTTCGCCGCCATCGTGGGCTATCTGATCGGATCCATTCCGACCGCCCACGGACTCGGGCGACTGTGGGGTGTCGATCTTCGTTCGGATGGCTCCGGAAACCCGGGAACCAACAATGCCCTGAGGCTTGGTGGCCCCTTCCTGGCCGTCCTCGTCCTCCTGATCGAGATGGGGAAGGGCGCCGCAGCGGCGGTCGCCGGGCTGATGATGGCCGGTGACGTTGGCGCTGTCGTCGCAGGCCTGGCTGCCATCGTCGGCAATGTGGCAAACGTCTGGTACGGGTTCAAAGGAGGCAAGGGCCTCGCCATCACCGGCGGCATATTGCTCATTGTCTGGCCAGCCGTTTTCCTGCCCGTCATCCTGGCGATAGCCCTGATCGCCCTGATCACGAAGTCATCGGGGACCGCCGTCGTTTGGACCCTCGGGCTCCTCAATCTCGCTGCCGTGGCATGGTTGGCGCTCGACTGGCCCGTCTCCTGGGGGATCGACGCGGGCGGGTTGCTGTTGTTGTTCAGCCTGGGAGCAACCGCCGCTCTGTGGCAGAAGCACTGGTATGACTCCAGTCTCAGAAAACGACGCCTTGCTTGACATCGATGACAAAGGTCACAGGACCGTCGTTGAAGATCTCCACGCCCATGTGCGCCCCGAACCTCCCGCCCGCAGTCTCGACGCCTTCGCCAGCAAACAGATCGAGCATCTGCTGGATTAGCGCGGAGGCATGACCCGGAGCAGCAGATTTGGTGAACGAAGGGCGGCGACCCTTGCGAATGTCTCCGAGGAGCGTGAACTGGCTCACCACCAGGACCGACCCGCCCACATCGAGCAGCGACCGGTTCATCTTCCCGGCCTCGTCGGCGAAGACCCTCAGGTTGATGATCTTGTCGACCGCGGCCAAGACGTCAGGTTCACCGTCGCCCTCTTCGACTCCGACCAGAAGACAGAGGCCGGTGCCAATACGCCCGACCAACTCGGATCCGACTCTCACAGATGCCGACTCGACTCTTTGGGCAACGATCCGCACAGATGAATTCTGCCATTGAAATAGAGTGGCGACGTGCCCAGGAGTGAAGAACACCACAAAAGCTTCCTGAAAGGCCCCGAAGGAGCCACTGTCGTCTACCTGTTGGACGTCGCCACCGACCTAGAAGCGCGCCTGTTGGAGAAGTGGATCCGGTCCCACGGCGGTGCGGGTAGCCAGACGATCCGCATCAGATCATCTCGCAGAGGCAAGGGGGGCGACAACGATGAACTCGAGGCCCGGGTGACTGCACCGGACGACCCCTTCCTCATCGCCGTACGGGTTGTCTGGATGGCTCCGGAAAAAGAAGGACGGCGATCGGTGCGATGGTCGGATGTGATGCGGCTCGGAGATCCGAGAGATCCGCGGGGTTTCCGCGCCTATTGGATCAGGACGTTCCGACCCCGGCGGGTGCGTCTCATCGCTGCGCAGGGTGCCCACGCCGCAGTTGCCGTCGCCGCGTACGAATCGTCTGAAGAGATCGACGGCGTCGGGCCCTACATGACGCGTCAGGCATGGCGTCTCCTCGACCGGGCCGAGCGCCAATTGAGAGGCAATCGTTACAAGATCCCTCGATTCGTCCCCGAGGCGATCCTGTCGCGGCGGGACTTCGTGGAAGCCGTCAACGAGTTCGCCGACGGGGAGGGTATGGATCGCCAACTCGCCCGCAAGCGCGCAGAGCATTACCTGCGTGAGATCGCTGCCACCCACAGTCCATACATGATCGACCTGATAGCCAACGCCATCCACGCCTTGTACCGCCAGGGCTACGGAGAGATCAGATACGACGAGGCGGAGGTGGCCGACATCGCCAAGCTCGGCGAAGCCAGTCCGGTCGTCTTCCTTCCCGCACATCGTTCCAACCTCGACAGGCTGAGCCTCCAGTTCATGCTTTGGGAGAACGACCTTCCGCCCAATCACACGGCCGGAGGGATCAATCTGAATTTCTTCCCACTCGGTCCCCTTCTCCGCCGAACTGGAGTCTTTTTCATACGGAGGTCGTTCAAGGACAACGATCTCTACAAGCTGGTCCTGAGGTCCTATATCGACTTCCTGATCGAGAGCCGTTTCCCCCTGGAGTGGTATCTGGAAGGGGGCAGGTCACGCTCGGGGAAACTGGGGGCAGCTCGTTTCGGACTTCTCAACTACATCGTCGGTTCGCTTCAGGCAGGCAAGTCTGAAGACATCAAGCTCGTTCCGGTATCCATCGCATATGACCAAATCCAGGATGTCCCCGACTACGCCCGCGAGGCCCAGGGCCGGGGCAAGGAAGAGGAGTCATTCGGCTGGCTGATCAGGGCGGTTCGCTCACTGCGGAGACGCTACGGGGACATCCACATTCGATTCGGGGAAGCCGTGTCGGCGGCGGCGCTTCTGGATGAGATCGATGAGAGCGAAGAGGATTCGATCGGGCTCCAGAAGCTGGCTTTCGAGATCATGTATCGCATCGGACGGGTCACTCCGATCACGCCAACGGCGAGCGTCAGCATCGCGCTGCTCGCCGCCCGAGGGTCGGCGAAGACCGCCGCCGGCCTCGCCGAGATCTGTGCTCCGCTGATGCACTTCATCAAAGCTCGCGGTCTCCCCCTCACCGAGGACGTCGACCTTTCGGACCCGGACGTCGTCCGCGCCATCCTCCAAGCGCTGGCCGAGCACGGGAACGTGTCGAGCCACGAGGCGGTCGGTCGTCGTGTCTACTGGCTCGATGACGATCAGATGATCCGTCTCTCCTACTACCGGAACGTGGTCGTTCATTACTTCGTCCCACGCGCCATCGCCGAGATGGCCCTCACCTCGATGATCGAAGACGGAGAGCGTGATCCCGCCATCGCAAAACAGCGGATGCTCGACCTGCGGGACCTGCTGAAGTTCGAGTTCTACTTCCAGGAGAAAGATCGGTTCGTCGTCGATGTCTCCGATGACATCGCCATCGATGTGCCGGATTGGGAATCGACCCTTCCCGCGACCGGCGCTCTGGGGGTCGTTGCCAAGATGGGCGCACCCGTTGCCTATTGGGCGGTCCTGTCTTTCCTCGATGCCTACCAGGTCGTCGGAGACGAGTTGGAGGCGCTCAAGGGGCCCTTCGACGAAAAGAAGTTTCTCAAGGCCTGTCTCGCCAGGGCCCGTATGTACCGGATCGAAGAGAAGCTCATCTCCGGTGAGAGCGCCAGCCAGGTTCTCTTCAAGACGGCCCTCGCCCTGGCCCGCAATCGCGACCTGATAGAAGACGGACCAGATGTGGAGCGGCGTCGGGCCACGTTTGCCGACGAAGTCAGGGCAGCACGGTCGCTCGCCGCAGCCGGGTTGGAGGGCTAGGCCGCTACGAC
>JAYEGJ010000120.1:0-10833 GCA_034658975.1 Actinomycetota bacterium | reverse complement strand
ACTAGCTGCCGCCCTCGAGACGCTTCTTGGCTTCGGCGATCATCTCCTTCGAGGTTTTCGCGGTGGAACCGGGCTCGCTGATCGGTGCCTCCGGCGCCTCGGCGATCATCTCCTTCGAGGTCATCGGTGTGTGATCACCCATTGGAGTCGGAGTCTCGCTCCCGGACATCCCGCCCTCGGACATCTCGTGCTCCTCCATACCCAGCGCCGCCGCCAACTCCTCGAAGTCGGGCTCGGCCGTCGGAGTTGGCAAGGACGGTCTGGGAGCGGGTCTGGGAGCGGGTCTGGGAGCGGGTCTGGGAGCGGGTCTGGAAACCGGACTCTGTGGTGGCGGTGGTGGTGCCTGCTGTCTCGGAGCGGGCTGAGTGGTCCCGAGACTGTCCTCGACGCTGGGACGTCCGGCGCTACGTCTCATCGCTCGACCCGCGAACAACAGCACGAAGGGAAAGATCAGGTTGTTGCCAAAGAAACCAAGGACATCACCAAGCGGCGTGCCACCGACGTTGAGGAAGTTGGCCGCGACGAACAGCCCGGCCCACAGACCACCTGCCGTGGTCAGGATCTTCCCCAGCCGACTCCGACGCTGCTGTTGCTCTGTTGTCATGACCTGATTCAAGGCCTGGTGATGGCAACGCGCAACCTCCACGCCGCCAGGGCGAAGAGCACGGACGCATAAAGAGCCAACACGCCCAGCTCGAAGACGATGTCGCCGGTTGCCCCATCATGCCTTATCAATTCGGAAAAGGCATCAATCGCCCAGGCGTGCGGTGTGGCGTGTGCCACTTTCTGCATAGTCTCCCCGAACAGCTCGAGCGGGAACATGGCGCCCCCCAGCGCCGCCATGCCGATGCTGAGCATGACTCCGACTCCCCCCGCCTGTTCGTCGTTGGCGAACGTCGATCCCATCAGGACTCCCGCCCCTGCGCCCACGGCAGAGAATGTGACCAGAACCAGGAAGGCCCCAATCGGGTCGCCCCAATCAACGCCGAAGATGAGGAAAGAGAAGATCATGATGTAGAGACCCTGGACCATGGCGGTCCCCCATCTGCCAACGGACTCACCCACGACAATCGCGCCGACCGGTGTTGGCGTGGACAGCATCCTCTGGCTGATCCCGAGTTTACGGGTGAGGATCAGCGCAGCGGAGCCGGCCATGGCGGTGAGGAACACGAACATAACGGTCATCGACGGTGCCCCCAGATCGAACTGACCCATGTCCGCGGGGAATAGCGATTCCCCAACCGCCGTGACCTCGACGGCCGGGCCCTGCACGTTGTCACCGAGGCTCAGAGCGACCGACAGTGACTGATCGAAGGTAGTAACAGAACCGGTCGCAGCGTTGGCGAACTGGGCAGCTCCGACGGGTCGCATCACGTCGGCAACGGCCGCTCCAACGAGTGATTGCATCTGGGGTCCGGCACCGTCGGGCCGGGCCACGAACCCCATCTCGACCTGTTCCCCAGAGCGGGCAAGATCGTCCATCCCGGCCGGGAGTGTGAGCCCGGCTTGGATCTGTCCACGCTCGACTCCGGCAAACAGGTCATCCGGGGACTCGTACAACCGGGTCGCCAGACCCTCGGTGTTCTCGAGCTCGGTGACAACTGATTCCGCTATCTGCCCGTCGTCGGCCTGATAGATGCCGACGATCGGATCGAAGCCCCCGCCGAACTGGAGGCCTACGAGCAGGATGATCGCTATGGGGAAGATGAAGACAAAGAAGATGTTCGACTTCTCCCTGAGCATCCGTCTGATGTTCGAGTAGCCGATGGCGAGCACCTTCATCGCGCCAGCCTCCTGTTCAGAAGCACCCAGGAGATTGCGCCGGTCACCAGCGCGAACACGAGCATCGCGCCCGCCGCCGGCAGGGCGTTGGTCCAGGGAGCGTCTCCCGCCAGGTCACCGAGGCCTCTCATGAACCAGGCATGCGGGGTGAGGAAGGTCAGCTTGGAGAGGAGGTCGTCACCCGATCCGAGCGGGAAGAACACCCCACCCATCATGCCGAGAATGACCGCGACGATCGCTCCGAGGCTGCCGGCGCCTTCTGCAGTCTTGGCGAAGGAGGCCACCAGTCCCATTATCCCGACGCCCGAGAGGATGCCAGTGATCACAAGCAGCGCAACCCCCGCAGGCGCACCCCAGTCGGCTCCCATGAGGAACTCCAATGACGTGGCCCCGATGAGCACGCCCATCGAGATGACCCCCAGAGTGAAGGAGAGGATGGCCTTGGCAACAATGATCGACGATCGCGGCATCGGCGCCGCCATCAGCCTGACCATCGTCCCGTCGCGTTCCTCCTCGATGAGGCCGAGGACGCCGTATTGGACCGTGAAGAACAGGAAGAACACCGACATCCCCGCGGCGTAGAAGGTGGTCGCATCAAGCTGCCGGGTCTCTGCCGACTCGTCGGTCATCACATAGGAGAACGCCGCCGAAGAGGGGTCGACGTCGGGTGGCGGAGGAGCCTTGCCCACCTGGATCGCCGTCTGGATCGCAAGCTGGGTCGCCTCGATCCCGCTCGAGAACTGCTCGGCAATCGATGCCGCGATGTTGGTGGAGATGGGGGCGTCTACGTTCCCAATCACTTCGATCGTCGGAACCGAGCCGGTGAAGACGTCCTGTTGGAAGCCCTCCAGGATGAGATAGAAGGCATCGATGTCTCCCTCATCGATAGCGGTCTCAGCGTCGGCACGGCTCGCGTATAGGTCGAGGTTGAGGATCCCCTCCTCTTCAACGTCCTCCAATACGTTCGTGAACTCGGTGGTGAGCTGGCTCTGGTCCAGGTCGACCATCCCGTAATCGAGATCCAAGCCCACCGCCGCGTCCCCGGCCCCACCAAAGATGAGATTGAAGATCACAGCCAGGACCAAAGGGGCGATGATCCCGATGATGATGGCGGAGCGATCCCGGAACCTGAGCTTCAGGTCCTTCGATGCGATTTGGGTCGCTGCACTCACGTCAGTCCCGGAGAGCCTTCCCGGTCAAATGGAGGAACACTGCTTCGAGGTTCGGTTCGATCACCTCGACCCCGGTGATGGATCCGCCGGCCGTCGTCACCGTCGAGAGCAGCTCGGGGAGGATCGACGAAGCATCAACCGCTAGAACATCGAGCCCGCGGTCGGAGGCTGACGCCTCGGTCACCCCCTCCATGGCAAGTACTGCCGCCTGAGCGGCAGCCAGGTCACCCCCGCCAGAGATAGAGACACGGTCTTTCTGACCGACGAGCGAGACCAACTCGCGTCTGCTCCCTTCGGCCTGAATCACACCTTCGTCGATGATGGCTACGCGGTCGCAAAGACGCTCGGCCTCCTCCATGTAGTGGGTGGTGTACAGAACGGCCATACCCTCTTCGGACAGGTGCTCCACCGACTCGAGAATCGAGTTGCGGGACTGGGGATCGACTCCGACCGTGGGCTCGTCGAGGATCAGGAGCAGCGGCTTGTGCAGGAGACCAATTCCGATGTTGAGACGGCGCTTCATGCCACCGGAGTACTCCTTCACCAGGTCGGCGCCTCGATCGGCAAGCCCGATCACACCGAGGATCTCGTCCACCCGGGGTCCCAGCTCGCCGCCTGGCATGCCGTAGAGACGCCCGAAGAATGTCAGGTTCTCGATTGCGGTCAGATCCGGGTAGATCGCAAGGTCTTGGGGAACCAGACCGATCTCTGCCTTTCCTGCGGTCGATCGTGTCGTGATCGTCTCGCCGGCAACCTTCACCTCGCCGGCGTCTCCTTCAAGAAGACCGGCGATCATGGAGATCGACGTGGTTTTCCCAGCTCCGTTCGGGCCCAGCAATCCGTAGGTCTCGCCTTCGGCGATGGCAAAGCTGACTCCGGCGACGGCGGTCAAGTCGTCGAAGCTCTTGACCAGACCAGTGGCTTCGAGGATGTTGCTCAGATCTGCCTCCGGATAGGTGTCCCGACGTTAGCGGCCCCGAACTGAGCCCAAATCCCCATTACCCTCGACTGATCGGCAACTACATCAAGACCTCGGTCGGCTCTATCCATATCCGCGACTACGGCGGAGTCGGACCCCAAACCGTCCTCGTTCACGGTCTGGGCGGCTCAATAGCGAACTGGGACGCCGTCGGGCCCGCAATCTCCGGCCTCGGGCACACAGTGGCGATCGATCTCCCGGGATTCGGCCTGTCGCCCCCTGCGAGAGACTGGGAGATGGCGACCCACGCCGAGGCGGTCCGCTCGGCGATCACGGAGCTGGCGCCGTCTGTCACGCTGATCGGCAACTCGATGGGCGCCCTGGTGAGTGAAATGGTTGCCGCCAGTCACCCCGAGATGGTCGACGCCCTCGTCCTCGTTTCTCCGGCAACGCCCCCGCGGGTTCCGGACCCGCGAATCCACTGGCCGACGGCCCGACGGCTGGCAATCCAGGCCACCCCCGGTCTGGGCCGCGCCATGACCCGCCATTTCCTCAACAACTACACCCCGGAGCAAATCGTACGGCTCAGCCTCGAGTCGATCACCCACAACCCGGGGAGAGTGCCCATGCCCATCGTCGCTGAGTTGGTGAGGCTGGCCCGGATCAGGAGTGAGCTGCCCTGGACCGAGGAAGCAATCCCCGGTTCGGGGCGCTCGATCGCGCGGATGTTCGCCAGACCATCCGGATTCGTCGCCATGATCAGGGACATCAAGACGGACACGCTGGTGGTACAAGGGATGGGAGATCACATCGTTTCCCCGACCTCGGTTGAGTGGATGTGCTCGCTCCGGCCCGACTGGGAGTTGATTCAGATGGAAGACACCGGCCACACCCCTCAACTGGACGCCCCGGTTCGATTCCTCCGGATCGTGCTCCCCTGGCTCGAAGCCTCCTTCAAACGCGAAAACACGGCCGTTACTACCCTCTAGCGTCATGGCAGGAAACCTTGGCGAGACCATCGGCGACGAGTACGTCGGTCAGTTGCCCGACAGCGACCCCGTCGAGACCCAGGAGTGGATCGAGTCGCTCGACGCCGTAGCCGGCGAGCAAGGAAAGGTAAGAGCCAGGTATCTGCTGGCCAGACTTCTCGAGCGAGCTCATGATCGCCGACTCGGAGTGCCAGGAGCAATCACCACCCCTTACGTCAACACGATTCCGCCCGAAGACCAGCCCGAGTTCCCGGGAGACGAGAACCTCGAACGACGTATCCGCCGTTTCATTCGCTGGAACGCCGCCGTCATGGTGGTCAAGGCCAACCACCGGGAGAAGGGCATCGGTGGGCATCTCTCCACTTTCGCCTCGTCGGCAACTCTCTACGAGATCGGCTTCAACCACTTCTTCCGGGGCAAGGATGCTCCCGGCGGCGGTGACCACGTCTACATGCAGGGCCACGCTGCCCCAGGGATCTACGCCAGGGCCTTCCTCGAAGGACGCTTCGACGAGAAGCATCTGGACAACTTTCGCTTCGAGATCGAAGGCGACGGGCTCTCGTCGTACCCCCACCCCCGTCTCATGCCCGACTTCTGGGAACACCCGACGGTCTCCATGGGCCTGGGCCCGATCAACTCGATCTATCACGCCCGCTTCAACAAGTACCTCGGCAACCGCGGCCTCGACGACACCTCGGACTCACGGGTCTGGTGCTTCATCGGAGACGGGGAGAGCGACGAGCCCGAGACCCTCGGGGCCATCTCTCTCGCCACGCGGGAGGGACTCGACAACCTGGTCTGGGTTGTCAATTGCAACCTCCAGCGTCTCGACGGGCCGGTGCGAGGAAACGGCCAGATCATCACCGAACTCGAAGCTGTCTTCAGGGGTGCCGGTTGGAATGTGATCAAGGTCATCTGGGGAAGCGGTTGGGATGCCCTGCTCGCTCGGGACACAGAAGGAGCCCTCCTCAACGTCATGGGCTCCACCGTCGACGGCGAGTACCAACGATACAAGGCTGAGGACGGGGCCTACGTGAGGGATCACTTCTTCGGAAAGGACCCCCGAACCAAGGAACTCGTCAGCGACATGTCTGACGAGGAGGTGTGGGCTCTCCGCCGTGGCGGACTCGACTTCCGCAAAGTGTATGCCGCATACAAGGTGGCTACCGAACTCGATAACGGCAAGCCGACTGTCATCCTCGCCAAGACGATCAAGGGCTGGACCCTCGGGCCCGATGTCGAAGGCCGCAACGCAACCCACCAGATCAAAGAACTCACCAACAAGCAGCTATTGGAGCTGCGCAAGACTCTTCACCTCGAGGCGGAGATTCCTCTCGAAGCACTCGAGGGAGCCAAGGAACCGCCGTACTTCAGACCGGGGCCGGGCACCCCGGAGTACGACTATCTCCGGGCCCGCCGCGACGAGTTGGGCGGGTCGTTGCCGAAACGCACGGTTCCCGAAGACTCCACTCTCAACCTCCCCGGCCCCGACGCCTACGCAGAGGTCTACGCCGGGTCGGGAAAGGTAGAGGCGTCCACCACGTCGGCCTTCACCCGCCTCATCAGAAACCTGGCGCGGGCAGAAGGCTTCGGGGCCCACGTGGTCCCCATCGTTCCTGACGAGGCCCGTACGTTCGGCATGGACTCTCTCTTCCGCGAGTTGAAGATCTATGCATCGAAAGGCCAGCTCTACGAGCCCGTCGACGCGGCGATGCTGCTCTCCTACAGCGAGTCCCAGGACGGCCAGATCCTGGAAGAGGGCATAACCGAATCGGGCTCGCTCGCCTCGTGGACCGCAGCGGCAACCTCCTATTACACGCGGGGCGTGCCAATGGTCCCGTTCTTCATCTTCTACTCGATGTTCGGCTTCCAGAGGGTCGGTGACCTGATCTGGAATGCGAGCGACGCCCGTGCCCGTGGATTCCTCCTCGGTGCGACTGCGGGGCGCACCACCCTTCAGGGCGAGGGACTCCAGCATCAGGACGGGCACAGCTTGGTCCTGGCGTCGACCATTCCCGTGTGCCAGGCCTACGACCCGGCCTTTGCCTACGAGGTGGGAACGATCGTCGAGCACGGCATCAACCGGATGTACGGGCCAAACCCGGACGACGTCTTCTATTACATCACCGTCTACAACGAGAACTTCGCCCAACCCGCGAAGCCTGAAGGTGTCGACCGCGGGATCGTGGAAGGTCTCTACAGGTGGGCGCCCGCCCCCGAGGGGACCGACACCGACATCAAGATCCTGTTCTCCGGCACGGCGAACCTTGCGGCGAGGGAAGCTGCGGCCGATTTGGCCGAGCACTATGGCGTCGGCGCAGAGCTCTGGTCGGCTACCTCCTACAAGCAGCTCAGGGAGGAAGCTCTTTCGGTCGAGCGCTGGAATCGGCTCCACCCAGCCGAACCGGAGAAGACACCCCTCGTCACTCGTCTCTTGTCTGACACACCAGGTCCGACCCTGGCGGTCACCGACTTCATGACCCTCGTTCCCGACCAGGTCTCTCGCTGGGTTCCGGATGATTACGTAATCCTCGGAACAGACGGATACGGGCGATCGGACTCCAGAGCGGCATTGCGACGCTTCTTCGAGACGGATGCCGGACATGTCGTGGTCGGTGCTCTCAGTGCGCTGGCAAGGCAGGGACGCGTGCCGCTGTCGTCGGTCAGCGACGCGCTCGAGCGCTACGGAATCGACCCCGAGTCGGGTGACCCGGCGGAAGCGCACCGGTGACCAAGTACCGCGATCTCGTGGATGCGGCACGGCGCCAGATAACCGAACTGACGCCCACAGAGGTGCATGACCGGCTCGATCGGGTCACGATCCTCGATGTCCGCGAACCCGGCGAATACGAGCAGGGCGCCATACCCGGAGCGCTATTCCTCCCCCGGGGGTTGCTCGAGCGCGACATAGAAGCTCAGATCCCCGATCGCGACACCGAAGTCGTCTTGTACTGCTCCGGAGGCTGGCGCTCCGCCCTTGCGGCCGTATCCATGGAATCGATGGGCTACGCAGACGTGTCGTCCATGGCCGGGGGCTTCGACAAGTGGAAGACGGAAGGCCTGCCCTGGGGTGACCCCGAAGGCCTCACGTCGGATCAGAGAAGCCGTTATGCACGTCATGTCCGTCTCCCCGAAGTCGGTGAAACCGGCCAGTTACGGTTGCTCGGTTCGCGGGTCCTCCTGGTGGGTGCGGGTGGCCTCGGGTCGCCGGCTGCGCTCTATCTGGCGGCGGCCGGCGTCGGCGTTCTCGGCATCGTGGATGACGATGTCGTTGACGCCTCGAATCTCCAGCGTCAGATCCTCCACAACGTCGAGCGGGTGGGTATGACCAAGGTCGAGTCGGCGCGGGAGACACTTCTCGCTCTGAACCCCGATGTGAAGGTGGAGACACACGACGAACGCCTCAACGCCTCGAACGTGCTCCGGATAATGGCCGGCTACGACGTGATGGTCGATGGTGGCGACAACTTCCCCACCCGGTATCTCGTCAACGATGCCTCTCTCCACCTTCGGATTCCGGTGGTTCACGGCTCGATCTTCCGTTTCGAGGGTCAGGTCGCCGTCTTCGATCCGTACGAGGGCCCCTGCTACCGGTGTTTGCACCCCGAGCCACCGCCACCCGAGCTGGCGCCTTCCTGCGCCGAGGCGGGTGTGCTGGGAGTTCTGCCAGGTGTCATCGGGTCGATCCAGGCGATGGAGGCGATCAAGACGCTGCTTGGTATCGGCGACACCCTCGTCGGCCGTCTCATGGTCTACGACGCCCTGGAACAGGATTTCATGACGGTGACGGTCAGCCGCGATCCTGCCTGTCTCGCCTGCTCGGACCCGGAGAAGCCGCCTGCCATCGTCGACTATGACGAGACCTGCCGTCCGTCTCTCTGAGGATCTTCGCCAGAAGATCATCGATCACTGTCTGGCCGAGCTGCCCAACGAGGGGTGCGGGTTGCTGGCGATGGAGGGTGACCGGGTGGTCGAGGTCTACCCGACGGAGAATCTCGATCGATCGCCGGTCGGTTACACGATTCCCCCCGAGGAGCACTTCGCCGCACTGACCGATGCCGAATCTCATGGGTGGTCCCTGGGGGGCGTCTTCCACTCCCATCCGAACGGACAGGCAAGACCGTCGATGACGGACGTGCGGGCCGCACTGGAGCCGGACTGGGCGTATCTGATCGTGGGACTTGGCGACGACCCGGTGGTTCGGGCGTGGTCGATCCGGGAAGGCCAGATCGAAGCTGTCGGGCTGGTCTAAGTGTCAGGACTCCATGATGACTCCCCCAGCCGGTTTTGTGCGGGGGCTGGGGTCTTCGATACCGGGGTGTGCTTGCAGTGAATCGGCGAACTGCTGGGCTCGCTGCAGCCGCACGCCGTCATCGAGCATGTCCTGGATGGTTAGGCGGAGTACATCGATCGGGGAGTCCGGGCCCACCACTGTCCCTAGTCCGAGTGTTTCCACACGGTCCGCGTTGAGGTCTTGGTCTCTGCCGAAAGGAATGCACAACATTGGCACGCCATGGGAGAGACCTGCCGCCACTGTTCCGTGGCCAGCGTGAGTGACTAGAAGGTCCGCTTCCGGCAGAACTTCATCATGGTTGACGAAGTCGATAGCAGTCACATTCTCTGAGGTGTCAAGCTCGTCAGCTGCGACCATTGGCCCGGTAGTTACCAGAGCTTCGATGTCTAGCTGTGCACAAGCGTCGCAAAGCCGCTGCATTGTTGCTCCTTGATTCTGGTCGCTCGTGCTGAGGGCGACGAGCACGAGCCTGCGATCGGGTAGGCGTCGTACCAAGCCGGACGGCTCGTCGCTTGCAGCTCGGAGAGGTCCAACGTGGAGCACCTTCTCGCCCGCTTCCTCTCCGGAGAGAGGGTCGAAACCGGCGAAGCTGAACACGAGAACACAGTCAGCCAGATCCATCATCGCCCTCCTGAGAAGACTGAAGAAATCGCAGAAAAGATCTCATATGTGTCTCTGGATATTGAGTTTCTTGTCACACCCTCCCTGTTGACTTGGGGTCATGGGAAAGGGAGAGATGAATCCGATCGTGATTCCTCGGCTTGAGGACCCATGGGTTGTCCCGGCCGAAGAGCGAGACGAACACTTGGCGCTGCTGGAGGAAGCTTCTCAGCATCTCGAGATAGAGCGCACGATGACGCTGGCAGTCTCTGATGCCAATAACGATCATGAGCTTTTCGGTTACCCGTCCTCCGTTGCCTATCTGAAGGACCGTTTCCGCATCTCGGGCGGCCGGGCGCACCGATACGTCAAACTGGCAAGGTTCGGCCAGAAGTTCAAGGCAACACTCCTTGCTTGGAAACACCGGCTGATCAACTCCGATCAAACCGAATCGCTGGCCCGTGCCGCGGAAAGGCTCCCTGACAGGTATCCCGAAGGGGAGTCTGTCCTCCTCGAGATCATCGGGGACACTCCCGAGGAGACCAAGCAGATCCTCGACTACTGGACCCTGACCGCAGAGAACGACCAGTTGGCCAGGACGCCCAACTCGAACGTCGTCGTCTCGACTACACACGCAAGGCCAATGGCATGGTCGAGGGCGACTTCGCCTTCCCACAACTGGCCGGCGAAACGTTCATCACCGCATTAGACGCCCTGATGCCACCGCCTGCGACCGGGGACGACCGGACTCCCTAACAACGACGAGCCGACGCCGGAGAAGACCTCGCCCGCGCCTTCCTCGAAGGCAGCCAAACACCAGACGCCGGCGGAGAAAAGCCACACCTCAACGTCCACGTCGACGAACCCGCATTGGAAGGCACACCGGGAGGGCTCCACGAAACCGAAACCGGTCAGGTGCTCACCATGACCACCATCCGCCAGTTGGCCTGTGACGCTTCGATCAGTCGCATCGTGTGGAACCCCGCATCGGAGATCATCGACATCGGCCGCAAAACCAGGGTCATCCCCGCAGCCACCCGAAGAGCAGTCATCGCCAGAGACCGCCACTGCGTGGTC
>JAYEGJ010000119.1:0-7569 GCA_034658975.1 Actinomycetota bacterium | reverse complement strand
TCAGGGAACCGGGCGTGACTCATCTGGCTGCCAGTTTCGACACGGTCATCGAGTCCTTTCGCAACGACATGTTCCACGGATACAAGACAGGTGAGGGCATCGACCCGGTGCTCAAGAACCAGTTTCCGCTCGCCGAGCGCGCCCTCGATGCGATCGGAGTGGTGGTTTGGCCCAACTACGAGTTCGAGGCCGATGACGCCCTCGCCGCTGCCGCCGTGCGTTGGGTCGAAGATGTCGACCAGGTGGTGATCGCCAGCCCCGACAAGGATCTGATGCAGGTGGTGGTTGGGAACCGGATCGTGACGTACAGCCGTCGTGACCGGAAGATGTTCGACGAGGACGCGGTGGTGGAGAAATTCGGGATCAGACCGGAGTCGATTCCCGATTATCTGGCACTCGTCGGGGACGCGGCCGACGGGGTGCCCGGACTGCCCGGCTGGGGGGCGAAGTCGGCCTCCACCGTCCTCGCTCGTTACTCCCGTTTGGAGATGATCCCGCCCGAGGCTTCGGATTGGGAAGTCACTGTTCGGAGCGCAGAGAAGCTGGCATCGACGTTGCGCGGCATGCAGGAGGAGGCATACCTGTATCGGGAGTTGACCACCCTGCGTCTTGACGTTCCCATCTCCCAGGAGTTGTCTGACCTCGAGTGGCAGGGCGTGCCGGGCGAGCGGTTCTTGAACTTCTGCGAGGAGATGGGTTTCGACCCAGCGGCGATCAGGGTCGATCGCTGGGCCGACTAGCCAAATCAGTAGTCGGGGTCCTCCCAGACCATGTCGAAGCGATCCATGCAGTCGGAGCATCGGTAGGCGAACGCCGTTCCCGGTTCGGGTTGCTCGTCCTCGGGCAGGAAGCTGATCAGATGGGCGGTGCCTCCGCACTCCACACAGTGGATCGTCTCCGGTGGGTTGCTCACGATTCAACCGGTCTGCTGCGCGACAGAATCAAGGCGCCGATGATGCCGGCAACCAGGGACCCGGTGAATATACCCACCTTCGCCAGGTCGGTGAGGTGGGAGTCGGTGAATGCCAGGCCCGCTATGAAGAGAGATACGGTGAATCCGATTCCGGCGACGGCTGACAGACCGAGGATGTGACTCCATCCCGTTCGCGGCGGGAGCTTCCCGAGGTTCAATCTGACCGCGAGCCAGGTGAATCCGGTCACTCCGATGATCTTGCCCAGGACGAGCCCGACAGCTACCCCGGTGGCGACAGACGAGGTGAGCGCCTCGGTCAGGCTGACCTCGCGGAAATCTACCCCAGCGTTGGCGAGAGCGAAGATCGGGATGATCAGGAACGAACTCCACCCGATCAGGGCATGCTCCAGTCGATTGAGCGGCGCAACGGATTCGGTGGCTATCTCGGCGAGCAGCAGTGCTTCATGGTCCGAATGCTCCTGTGCCGCTGCGCTCTCTGACTCGAGAGGAAACTGCTCGAGGATGGCCCGCGCTCTCTCGTCGAACTGGCGCGGCGTGTAGTAGGGCCGCACCGGTGTGATGAACCCGAGTGCCACGCCCGCGAGCGTGGCGTGAACACCGGACTCGAGGAGGAAGTACCAGGCGACGAATGCGACGGGGACGTAGAAGACGTTCGACCTGATTGTCACCTTGGTTCCCACCCAGACCAGTGCCAGGGCCCCGAGGGCGGCCGCGAGGTAGGGGGCGTTCAGGTCCTCGGTGTAGAAGATGGCAATGACCGCGATGGCACCGATGTCGTCGGCGATGGCGACCGCCAGGAGGAACAGTTTGGCGCCTGAGGGGACCCGGGAGCCCAGGAGTGCCACAACGCCCAGGGCGAAAGCGATGTCCGTTGCCATCGGGATTCCCCAGCCCCTGATTGCCTCAGCTCCGGCCCCGGAGTTGAGAATGAGGTAGATCCCGGCAGGGACGATCATCCCACCGAGAGCAGCCATCACCGGCAGGGCGGCAGCACGCGGATCGCGCAGATCTCCCAGCACCAACTCTCGTTTGATCTCGAGCCCCACCACGAAGAAGAAGATGGCCATCAACCCGTCGTTGATCAGTTCCAGAACCGACTCTTCGAGATGGAAGCCAAAGAACTCGATGGTCAGTTGCTCGTTGAGCAGCGAGAAATAGGTTTCCGACCACGGGCTGTTCGCCCAGACGATCGCCAACAGAGCAGCAACCAGAAGGACGATGCCCGATGAGGCCTCGATGCGGCTGAATCGAACGAACGGCCTGATGAAGTTGCGGGGGACGAACCGTTCCGAGGATGCCCAGGTCGTGTGTCTCCGGTCGGTCACTGACCCATTGTCTTTCCGATCGATTTGAGCATCTCGGCTGCCTCGACCACACGCGAGGCCATGCCCGACTCTGCCTTCCTCATGTGGGAGCGCGGGTCGTGGACCTTCTTGTTGCCTGTTGATGACGATGTGACGTTGATGGCGGGAAGTGCGTACTTGCCGGCTCGTGCGGAGTTGAGCATGGCCCGGCACTTCTCAGGTGTGACGATTGGCACCCGTGTGCTCCATTCGGTTCTGGTTCACGTGAAGGTAGTCGCTCCCGTTTGCCGACTCGCCGTCAGGAACCACCACCGATAACTTGCCTGGCCAATGGGACAGCCAGTGCGCTCCGACGCGTCTCGGAAGAGTCGGAACCCTTTCACCAGAGGGGTCCTATTCGTCCTCGGCATGATCTGCCTTGGACTCATTCCGTTCAGCTACCTGCCGGGCATTCCGACGTTCGATCTCGTTCTGCTTGCTGCCTTCTTCTTCTCCATGTCGTCGGACACGATGCACAACTGGATGTTGAATCACCGGTACTTCGGCAAGATCATCAACGGCTATCGGCAGCACGGCCTGACTACCCGAATGAAGTGGACAGCCACAATCGGAATCGTCCTGTCGATCGCCGTCTCGGCCATCTTCCTCGTCGACAACACCATCCTTCGCACGATCATGGGTGTGGTTGCGATATACGCGGTCTGGTTCGTATTCAGCCGACCGACACGCGCTCGTGATGCGACGGGCAGCGCCGCAGCCCTTTCTGACGCCTGACGGCTCACACACCTCCCGACAAGCGGAACGATGTCCTGACGGGGCACTAGGTTGCCGCTGATGCGGTCATTGTCGAGGGTCAGGCTGGGCGGCGTCACGGCCCTGGCCATGGCGATCGCCACCTTCCCTTTCACCGTCTACAGCGTTCTCGGCCCTGACCTCATCGAGGAGTTCGGTATCAGTCGGGCGCAGTTGGGGATTCTGGCCACGGCAACCGGCCTGGTCGGTGCCTTGAGCTCTCCCTACTGGGGAAAGGTCACCGATCGAGTCGGATCTCTTGCGTCGACGCGGGCCGTGCTCGGCTTTGGTGGTGTCACGCTGCTCGGAATCGCCTTTGCCCCGTCCTACCTTCTCTTGGTGGCGGCAGCAGTCCTCACCGGAATAGCCAACGGATGGTGCAACCCGGCCACCAATTCTCTGATCGTGGACACCCTCCCGCCCGGTACCAGGGGGGTGGTGACCGGCGTCAAGCAATCAGGTGTGGCACTCGGAACCTTTCTCGGAGGAGCGCTCCTGCCTGCCTTCACGCTTCTTTGGGGCTGGCGCGGTGCCGCCGCGTTCTTCGTTGTCATGCCGATGCTAGGACTCCTCGGGCTCACGCGAACTCAGAGATCCGACCACCACGAGATAGACGGAGAGCGGGGAGTGGGAAAGGTCCCGGTATCGGTCATCTGGGTGGCCATTTACGGAGCGTTTTCGGGCCTGGCGACCTCGGCGATGTTCGTCTTCCTGCCCCTGTTCGCCGAGGAGGATCAGCTTTGGTCGGCCCAAGCCGCCGGTTCGCTTATCGCCGTCATCGGAGCCCTGGGCGTTGTGGCACGAGTGATTTGGCCGAGTATCTCCGAGCGCCGCCTGGGGCACGGCCCGACGCTCCGCATCCTGTCGGTCATCTCTTCGGTCTCGGCACTGCTTCTGGCCCTTGCCGCACTCGATGTCGTCGGCTCCTGGGTTCTGATTCCGTCTGCGGTGCTTCTCGCCGCGGGATCGATCGCCTGGAACGCGGTGGGCATGCTCGCCGTCATGGACTTCTCGCCCCGCCATCTAGTGGGGAAGGGGACCGGCGTGGTCCTTCTCGGCTTCCTGGCCGGGTACTCGTTGGGGTCGCCGATCATGGGGTTCTCGGTCGACCAACTAGGCAGTTATGCCGCCGGGTGGCTTGGCGCGACCCTCCTACTCGTGATCGCTTCCGTCATTGCCGGTCGGATCCCGTCCGGAAGTACGCTCGCCGACGCGTGAGACTTGTTATTGCACGCTGCAGCGTCGACTACGCGGGCCGCCTGACGGCCCACTTGCCGGAAGCAACCCGGTTGATCATGGTCAAAGCCGACGGGACGCTGGCCATCCACTCCGACGGCAACGCTTCCAAGCCGCTCAATTGGATGGTCGCCCCCAACGTGCTGGAAACCCATGATGATCGGTGGGTTGTCACCAACAGCAAGGGTGAGCTCCTCACCATCTGGATCAGCGAGATCCTCGAGGACGTGACCCACGATCTCGGTGAGGACCCGGGGTTGGAGAAAGACGGGGTGGAGGCCCACCTCCAGGAGCTTCTGGCCGCGCAGCCCTCAGTTCTGGAGCAAGGGCTGACACTGATTCGCCGGGAGTATCCCACCGATATTGGTCCGGTCGACCTTCTCTGCGCTGATGTGAACGGGGCGACCGTCGCCGTCGAGATCAAGCGCAAGGGGGACATCGACGGAGTCGAGCAGTTGGCTCGCTACCTCGAGCGTCTCGGCAACGATCCCCGCGTCGCTCCTGTTCGGGGAATCTTCGCCGCCCAGTCGATCGCACCCCAGGCGAATGTGCTCGCTGAGGCGAGAGGGATCGAAGCCATCGAGGTCGACTACGACGGCCTGCGTGAGGCCGAGGACACCGAGCTGAGACTCTTCGAGATCCGGTAGCGATGTTCGACATCGTGTTCTACACGCCGGAGATCCCGCCCAACACGGGCAATGCCATGCGTCTGGCTGCGGTGACCGGATGTCGTCTTCATCTCATCGAACCGCTGGGTTTCGAGATGGATGACTCGCGGCTTCGCCGGGCCGGCATGGACTATCGAGACAGGGCGTCGGTGGATGTCTTCGCCGATGTCGACGCATGGCATCAGGCCGTCGCTCCAAAGCGCGTGTTCGCACTCACCGTCGACGCCGACACTCTCTACACCGACGTCGAATACGAGACAGGCGACGCCTTCCTCTTCGGACCCGAGTCGGTCGGCTTGCCAGACGACATCCAGCAACGCGAATGGGTCACCGACCGGCTGCGTCTGCCGATGGTGCCCGGGGTTCGGTCGATCAACCTGTCCAACTCGGCAGCCATCGTTGTCTATGAGGCCTGGCGGCAGATGGGTTTCTCGGGGAGTGTCTAGTGCCCCGACCACCAACGTTTACCGCGTTCAGGACGGCCAGTGACGCCTCTGGCTGTGTCCTCGTCCTCGACGAACGGACGGGTGCGCCTTCGTCGCTGCGTCCTTGCCAGAGACGTCCCTGCCTCGCCCTGAACATCGCCAACGTTTGTGGCCAGGGCACTAGTCCTGATGGTGGGGGTGTGGTTGGTTCTTGAGTGTCCCCCGGGCTGTGGGATTCTGGGCGTCGGTTTTTGGAATTGCTGGGAGGCACTGATGCCGAAAAGGCGCCCTCGAATGGAGGACTGTTCACATCGTTCCACCGTGAATGTGATCGCAGGCGGGCTGGAGCGCGTCATATGTGAAGATTGCGGTCATGTGACGGTCAGATATGAATCGATGATCGCTGGAGATATCGACAGGTCGGCGTTCTCCCGGAGAGCGGACACGATCGCCACCACAGCCGGGGCCCACGCCCAACCCTGAATTCGAAGGACTGCTGAACTTTCGACGGGGTGCTGGTCTCTGAACGCGGCAAACGTTTGTGGCCAGAGCACTAGGTTTGAGCTACTCATGAAGGTCCTCGTCACTGGCGCCACCGGCTACATCGGAGGCAGGCTGGTGCCCCGACTCATCGAGCGCGGCGTCGACGTGCGTTGCATCACTCGCGATCCGGTCCGACTCAATCTGGCTCCGTGGCGCGATCAGGTGGAGGTGGTTGCTGCCGACGCCGAGGATGAGTCATCTCTCCGTAGAGCCCTCGCCGGCTGTGACGTCGCCTACTACCTGATTCATGCCATGGGAGAAAACGATGAGGACTTCGTTGGCCAGGATCGGAGGGCGGCGGAGAATTTCAGGGCTGCTGCCGATCGGGCGGGGTTGCGGCGCGTGGTGTTCCTGGGCGCCCTGGGTGACGACGCCGAGAGCCTCTCCCAGCATCTGCTGAGCAGGCACGAGGTGGGCAAAATCCTTGCCTCGTCTTCCACTCCCGTCACTGAGTTCCGCGCCGCGGTGATCATCGGATCAGGCTCTGTGTCTTTCGAGATGATCCGTCATCTCACCGAGTTGTTCCCCGTGATGTTCCGTCCCCGATGGGTGCGGACTCGATGCCAGCCCATCGCGGTGCGCAACGTGCTCGAGATTCTGGTTGCTGCACTCGAGGACGACGGAACTGATGACCACGTCTACGAAATAGGCGGTCCAGACGTTCTCACCTACGAGGAGATGACCCAGGCCTACGCCGAGGTCGCCGGGCTGACACGCCGCCTGGTGATCCCGCTTCCGCTGTTCAGCATCAGAATGGCACCTTGGGCGATCGGCCTGGTCACTCCGCTGGTGGAATCGATGGTGCGACCCTTGATCGAGAGTCTGTTCAACGATGTTGTGGTGCGTCACGAGTCCCCTCCCGGCTTCGACCCGTCGGCGCTGTTCTCCTATCGCGAGAGTGTGCAACGCGCCCTCGAGCGAATCTCAGAGAAGGACATACAAACCCGCTGGTCCGATGCCGTGACCCAACCGGCGTTGCCTTTGCCGAACGATCCCCGTTGGTCGGGTGCGGTGATGAAGGTCGACGAGAGAGAGGCGTACTCATCGGCACCGGCCGATGACCTGTTCTGGGCGATCACCCGAATCGGCGGCGACGTCGGCTACTACTCAATGAACTGGGCATGGCACATACGCGGCTGGTTCGACAGTCTCATTGGCGGCGTCGGGTTGCGCCGAGGTCGCAGACATCCCGAGAAGCTGCGGCCGGGCGAGGCGCTCGACTTCTTCAGGGTCGCTGAAGTGGACTTCGAACGGCACCGGCTCACCCTTCAGGCCGAGATGAAAGTGCCGGGCACCGCTTGGCTCGGGTGGAAGGTCGAACCAACCGAGGGCGGTTCCCATCTCATTCAGAAGGCTCGTTTCGTACCACGAGGCCTGCTCGGGCGTCTCTACTGGTGGGTCCTTCTGCCCTTTCATGCCCCCATCTTCAACAGGATGGCACGTCGTATCGCGGTAACCGCAGAAAGCCGGGCGCATCTCCGACTCGATGCCTGAAGGTCACCCGTTGGCCAGGAGTCTGCTGATTGATGCCGTTGCTCATATCGGCGGCCAGACGCGCCAGTCGCAAGGACGAGGTTTCGCCACTCCTGGTGCGGAATGGTGAAGCCGAGGACACCGCGAGTGGTGATGGCTGGTCGTTCGAGATGAGTGACATGCATTATTCAGCG
>JAYEGJ010000118.1:0-1493 GCA_034658975.1 Actinomycetota bacterium | reverse complement strand
CAGACTCCTACGGGAGGCAGCAGTGGGGAATATTGCACAATGGAGGAAACTCTGATGCAGCAACGCCGCGTGGAGGATGACACAGTTCGGTGCGTATACTCCTTTTATATGATCTGCACCAAGCGGGTGGACTCGAAGAACATCATGGTCCTGTTCAAGGACGAGGCTTACGAGGACGTCTTTCCCACCGAGCTCGGTGGCGACCTGGAGACAGTGCGACGGATCATTCCGTGGACCAAGAAGATCAAGGACCGCCTGGTGCTCGCCGACGGCCGAGAGGTGGACGCCGAGTCATTCCTGATGGGTGAGAAAGACAGGCTGGTGATCAAGCACGCCAACGCCTACTCCTCGTCCGCGGTGTTCATCGGCGAGGACATCGCCGACCACCGCTGGAGAGAGATCGTCGCCGGGTCTCTCGAGGGCGACTGGATCGTCCAGGAGAGAATCGAGCTGCCGGAGATGGACGTCGAGTACTGGGAGGACGAGCGCAAAAAAACCGCCCGATGTATCTACAACGTCAACCCCTACATCTACGACGGCCGCCTGGGTGGCTTCCTAGTCCGAGCCTCCACCGACAAGCTGACGTCATTCACCAAAGGCGAGATTGCCACAGTCGTTCCGTGCTTCGAAAGGAACGCGTGAATGCGCGCGCCGATGCTGGTCTCGATTCCCCACGGCGGGTGGAGGGTGCCAGAAGAGCTCGCGGACATCTGGGCGCTGTCGGAAGAGGACGCGTTCCACGACGGCGACCCCCTCACCGCCCGAATCTACGACTTCTCCGACCAGGTGAGCGTGCAGCAGGTGACGGAGTTCTACCGGGCCGTGGTGGACCTCAACCGGGCACCCGACGACATCGCCCCGGCCAACCCGGACGGTGTCGTCAAATCCCACACCTGCTTCAACGTGGAGGTCTACAGGCCCGGCTGCCTGCCCGACGAGGACCTCAAGAAGGCGCTGCTCGACCGCTATTACTTCCCCTACCACCGAGCGCTCTCCGATGCCGTGGATCGCGAGGACGTGCGTATGGGGGTGGACTGCCACAGCATGGCCGCCGTGGCGCCGCCGATCGAGGCAGACGCCGACACCGCTCGACCGCTGATCTGCCTCGGCAATCTCGGTGACGCCGCCGGCAGGGTGTGCGAGCCCTTCAACCGCATCACCTGTCCGCAGGAAATGATCCTCTTCGTGGCCGAGGAGTTCAGCCGGGTGTTCGAGCACGAGGACGTGGAGATCGAGGTGCCGGCGGTGGCCACCGCAAACGTCCCGTTCTCCGGCGGCTACATCACGCGCACCGTGGGCGGCGCGGAAACGCCGTTCTTCCAGATCGAGATGAGCCGCGCCCTCTACCTGACGAAGAGGTTCTTCGACGAGGAGCATCTCGAGGTGGATCACTCTCCGGGACAACTCGATCACTTGCTTCCGTGTGGGGATGTTGAACCAGGAGGCAGTGAAGCCGCCAACGGCCCGGGTCACGCTTCGCGCTGTGGCGATAG
>JAYEGJ010000117.1:0-1513 GCA_034658975.1 Actinomycetota bacterium | reverse complement strand
AAGCCATATGAGGCGAGGTGTTCGGCCAGCCAGCCGTAGCTGCTGCTCGTGATGGCGAATCCGGGGGACAGGATCACCAGCGGATACGGGCCGTCCGACAGCTTGGGTGTTGCTCCCGGATTGGCCTGTCCTTGGTAGGTGGCGAGGGCGAGGGCGCTGTCGGCGCCGAGCATATTGATCGCATAGGCGTAGGTGAGGGAACCTCCCCTCGTGTCCTCTTCGAGTGCCGGGTACCACGTGGTAACTGGAATCGGCGCTTGCTCGGCCGTCAGCCTGCGAACACCGACCGCATGCGGGCCCCTCTCGACAAATGGTGCGGGGCCGTCGGCCACTTCGACGGCTTCGACCGCCGGGGACGGTAGCGCAAGCAGGTAGGCACTTGCCTGCGTTACCAGTCCGAAGAGCACGAGACCGGCAACGACTATGCCGAAGATGAGTTTGTGCATCATTCTCCTCGCTTCTCGTCAGCGGCCTCGATCGACCAGACCTAGAGCTGGGTCTCAGCCGCTTCGAGGGCACGCTCGTGCCACTTCTCCTCGTCGACCCCCTTGATTAGGAGCCAAAGGGCAAACACCAGCTCTCCGGGAACAGCGAGCACCAGCACCACGGTCTCGAGCACCCCCGCAAGGCCCGGAGCGACGATGACTCCGTAGCTCTGGGCGAAGTAGCCGATGCCGGCCAGCACCAACAGGACACCCGGAATCTTGGGAAAGAACCCGGACCGGTAGACCAGCCAGCCGAGCAGCACCAGATGGAGTGCGAAGAAGAAGCCCCACGTCAGCACCACGAAGTCGTTGGCTTCCTGGAAGAGGAGTGCGAGCGCATCCAATTGCTCCGTCTGGAAGGCAGCCAGATAGCCGGCACCACCGACCACCAACAGAGTGAGGATGCTGGTGAACAGGTTGCCTGCCGCCATGACCACGCCCTCCGACGCTCTGGCGAACGAGGCCGCCAGGGACATTGACCTGCTCACTGGTCTCAGAAGGACATACAGGATGCCGGCGAGCACGATCTCGATCAGGAAGACGGTGGCCTCCCCTGCCATGCCCCAGCGGAACAGGGTCAGGTTTGCGGCCACGTTCTGAGCGGTCGTCGCTGCATCTCCGGGCACCACCAGTGTGGATCTGACCGATACGGAGAGCGGGTAGATCGCGAAGATCGCCAGGTACAGGACACCGGCGACTCGCGTCAGCCTTTTCAACCGACTCTTCCTGGTTGTGCTCGCCTGGGTCTCCGGTCCGTTGGTTTCGATGGTTCCTGTTGTCATTGTTTCTCCTTTGTTCCATTCGTTGTGGGCTGGCCCACGTCGTGTCAGATGGTGATTGCGACTTTTCCTCGTGCGTGTCCGGCCTGTACGTAGTGGAGCGCCTCGGGTGCATCACGGATGTCGTAGACGGCGTCGATGACCGGCAGTACCTTGCCGGTATCGAGGAGCTCTCTCAGGGCTTCGAGGTCTTCGTGGTTCTGCTTCGAGAACAGTGGACGCAGCCGCTGCGGGACGATGGGTGACATC
>JAYEGJ010000116.1:0-7747 GCA_034658975.1 Actinomycetota bacterium | reverse complement strand
CAACGAGAACATCCTCCCGACTCGCGAGCGGGCAACACTGATTCTCCAGAAGGAACTGGACCACACGGTCAGCCGGGTGCGTCTCCGCCGCTGAACACCCCCTCCGTCGCCCGTCTCTCCCCCCAGGGCGAAGCGTTCGGGGGAGTACCGGCGGAGCCGGGGAGGGGGCTTCAGCCGGCAGCTGGCTCCTTCACCTCGGCAAGCTCATTACGCTGCCCGCTCGTGACCAAGATGTTCACCCGTGCCATTCGAGCTGCGATGTTCGACAGGAAGACCTTCACCGAGGCATTCTTCGATGATGACGCCGCCGCCGATGGGGCGATCATCGTCGCCCTCGTGGGGGCGCTTACCTATCTGGGCATCCTGGCAATCCACGACGGTTTCGGGTTCTTCTCGGTCGCTCGTCTCTTTCAGATTCTGATCGCCGCGGTCGCCTCGTGGCTCATCCTGGCGTTCGCCACCTGGTTCGCCGCTACCAGACTGTTCGGATCGACTAATCGACCCCAAGCGATGATCGCCATGCACGGACTCGCCGCACTGCCACTGCTCCTGGAGATCTTTGGGAGTTGGATCGCCGGCTTGGGCCTCATCTGGTACCTCGTGGTGCTGACCATTGCCACTCAGGAGGCGACCGACCTTCAGATCCGCAACGCAGCAGTCTCGGTCCTCATCGGATTCGCCGTGGCGGCCATTGTCAGGGCTCTCATCGGGGTGCCGTTCGCCATCCTCGGCGGCATATTCGGCTGATGCCTGTCGTCCGGTTGGATCTGTCGTACGACGGCACCGGGTTTCGGGGATACGCCAAGCAACTCGGCCACAGGACCGTTCAGGGGGAGTTGGAGACCGCGCTAACGACTCTCCTGGGTGCTACGCCACGAACATCGGTCGCCGGCCGGACGGACGCCGGAGTCCACGCCCGCGGCCAGGTGGTCTCATTCGACTCGGACGAATCTCTCGATCTCGAACCATTCCGCCGGTCTCTCAACGGGCTTCTCGGTCCGGAGATCGCCATCCTGAGGACAGCAGAAACGGGCGCCGACTTCAATGCCCGGTTCTCTGCGAAGTGGCGTCTCTACCGCTACGGGATCGACACCGGGCCGGCGTCCAATCCCCTCACCCGGCTCACGATGTGGCATGTCAATCGTCCGCTCGACGTCGGCGCGATGGAAGATGTCGCGGCGGCGATGGTGGGAGACCATGATTTCAGCTCGTTCTGCAAGTTTGTCGAGGGCAAGAGCAACGTCCGCCGAGTGGAGCGTGCCGAGTGGATCGTGAAGCCCGATCGTCTCGAGTTCTGGGTCAAGGCCAACGCCTTTTGCCACCAGATGGTTCGTTCGATTGTCGGTTATACCTACGACGTGGGGCGCGGCTTCTCCGATCCGGGCAAAGCCGTTGATGTGATCGCCTCCCGCGATCGCAGCAAGGTTGCCTCGGTTGCCCCTCCTCATGGTCTGGTTCTCTGGGAAGTGGGGTATTAGTGCCCTAGCTGGGTTGTTGCCCATCCTGGAGACTGATGGGCGGAGGGCCTTATGGGTCGACCACGGCTGGCCGTGCTCAGAACGACCGAGAGGCCCATGCCATCGCTTGTGACATGGGCCCCGTCGGTCTTCGCCGTTTACGGAATCCGGGGATTCGCAAACGGTTCGATTTGGGGAACCCGCATGATCTCAGGGTTCTCGTGTGGATTAATGGCCTCAAACGCGGGTGCGACTTCGACCGGACCCGGAACCCTTCGGCTCAGCGGGTCGAACTGGCCCGCAGCGATGATCGCCTCGGGGCTCGCGTTCACATCGATCTCGGAAAGCGCGGGGGCTGTCCCGGTTGCTACGACTTCTTCGCCACTATTGGCGATGCCGTACCAGATCAGTCCTGCTCCACCGAGAAGCATGGCGCCAACCAATAGCCATCCCAACCAGCGCATGAATCGGGCGCGCGGCGGCTCAACGCTCGGAGTCGTCCGAAGGTCGGGCCGTTCCCGGACAGTCGGTCTCTCAACTACCTGTGGCATCGGACCTCCTTTCGGTTTGATCTTGCGTCGCGGTCATGGGAGCCGAGTTGCACAGGGGTTGCATGGTCCGGATTGGCACCAAACAGGTTGCCCCTCACTGAGGAGATGCCTATGACTGAGGTCGTGGCCGTTTCCTCATTTCTGATCCGCGTGCTCGGACCCCTTGACGTTTTCACCAGCGATGGGCCGAAGCACGCCGGGGGCCATCACCAGAAGAAACTTCTCGCCGCATTGGTGCTGGGCGCCAACCACGCCGTCACCATCGATCACCTGGCCGAGATCCTGTGGGGCGAAGAAGCGCCGCCCTCAAGGGACAACACGCTTCAGTCCTATGTGTATCGGCTGCGTCATCTGATCGGACCTGACGCGATCCTCTCAAAGGATCACAGCTATGAGCTGGTCGTCGAGCCCGACCAGTTGGATGCGCTTCGCTTCGAACGGTTGGTCAACCAGGCGGAGAGCATTCGAGATGACCCCGATCGATCAGGCCTGCTCTGGAGAGAGGCTCTATCGATGTGGCGCGGCGACCCGTTCGGCGAATTCGGGGATGAGGACCCATTTCGGCTCGAGTCGTTGCGGCTGGTCGAGCTGAGGCTGTTGGCCATGGAGCGTCGACTCGAGTGCGACATTGCCATGGATCGCCACGAGATGGTGGTCGGTGCTCTGGAAGGCCTGGTCGAGGAGAATCCCTACAACGAGAAGCTCTGGTATCTGCTCATCGAAGCACTGGCAGGCTCCGGGCGGAGGGTGGATTCGCTGCGTGCCTTCGATCGATTGTTGGAGGTTCTGGCCGAGGTCGGTCTGGAACCGTCGCCGGCGCTGAAGGATCTCGAGGAGTTGGTTATCACCGGTGGCGACATCCACTCGAACCGAGGATCTGCGGGGCAACGGGGCTGAATCGAGAGGGGGCGGCGCTTCCCCCCCCTCAGGCGAGGTACTTGTCGAGTTTTGCGGCCAGGCTGGAGGCGTGTTCCTGATCTCTTGTCTCGACGGAGACCTCGATCTCGACCCAGCCGAAGGGGAGACCGAAGCCTTCACGGTGGTGGTCGAGCTGCACCACATTGGCCCCTTGGGCTGCGATCAGCTCGAGGATCTTGGCGAGACCCCCCGGCTGATCGGGCACGTGGACCTTGTACTTGGCGAATCGGCCAGAGGTTTCCATTCCGTGCCGGACGGCTTTGCCGAGGAAGAGAGGGTCGATGTGTGGTCACCCGCCCTTCGAAGCAGGCACGGGCATCGTTGACGTCTTGGATATTGATCATCTGCGATTGGCCTTGGTGCTGTTCTCGGCGTAGCATATGGCCTGCTCCCGTAGCGGAGCCGTTTCCCCAAACGTTCCCCCGTACTTCAGCTGTGCGAGGATTTACACCGAATGACTATCAACAAGACATACTCGCCCAAGCCGAGCGAGATCGAAAGAGCGTGGCATGTCGTCGACGCCACCGATCTTCCGCTCGGGCGTTTGGCATCTGAGGTTGCTCAGATCCTTCGTGGCAAGCACAAGCCCATGTACGCGCCGCACATGGACACCGGCGACTTCGTCGTGATTGTGAACGCCGAGAAGGTGGCAGTCACCTCAAACAAGAGCCAGTCCAAGATCTACTACCGGCACTCGGGCTACCCCGGTGGCATCAAGGCCGAGACTTTCGATTCGTTGCGCGAGCGGCGTCCGGAAGCCATCATCGAGCGTGCCATCAAGGGCATGCTGCCCAAGAACAAGCTTGGCCGTCAGATGGCCAGGAAGCTCAAGGTCTATGCGGGTCCCGATCATCCGCATGAGGCCCAGAAGCCTGAGGCACTCGACCTCGGTATCCGAAAGGTGGAGAACTGATGTCCAAGCCCCTGACCCAGACAACCGGCCGACGTAAGGAATCCGTGGCTCGCGTCCGTTTCCGTGACGGATCCGGCCAGGTCGTCCTGAATGGCCGTCCGCTCGAGGACTACTTCCCGACGATGGCGATTCGCATGCGTGTCATGGAGCCTTTCACGCTGACTCAGACCCAGGGCCGCTACGACATCGAGGCATCCCTCGAAGGCGGCGGTTCGACAGGTCAGTCAGATGCTCTCCGTCTCGGGATCTCTCGTGCTCTCATCGAACTAGACCCCGAGTTGCGCCCGGTCCTCAAGAAGGCCGGGATGCTCACCCGCGATTCACGAATCGTGGAGTCCAAGAAGTACGGGCTCAAGAAGGCCCGTCGGGCTCCGCAGTACACGAAGCGCTAACGACCCACCACTGATGGCCAACCTCCGTCGCTTGCTCGACGATGGGAAATCGATCTTCGGCACGGACGGTGTCCGCGGCTCGGCCGGCTCTGAGCTGACTCCCGAGCTTGCCCTTGAAATCGGCAGAGCGGCCGGGTCGTACCTTCGGGGCGGCCCGGTTCTCGTTGGGCGAGACACCCGTCGTTCCGGGACAATGCTGGCCTCTGCACTCCAGGCCGGGTTCCATGCCTCCGGTATCGACACGATTGATGTTGGTGTTCTCCCCAGCGGAGGCATCAGCTACCTGACATCTGAGACGGCAGCGACCATGGGTGCGATCGTCTCGGCTTCGCATAATCCTGCTCCCGATAACGGGATCAAGCTGCTCGCTGCGCGTGGGACGAAGCTCCCCGACGAGGTGGAGCGCGAGTTGGAGGACCGTCTTCGGTCACTCGGCACCAAATCGGCCGTGGGACCGGCAATTGGATTCCGCTCGGACAGCGAAGATGGATACCGCAAGTACGTCGACCACCTCATCGAGGTTTCCCGCTATTCGTTGAGCGGAATCGATCTCGCCCTCGATTGTGCCCACGGTTCGGCGTACAAGGCTGCGCCAGAGCTCTTCGACCGGCTCAACGCCTCGGTCGAGGTGTTTGGGGCCGAGCCGGACGGAACGAATATCAACGATGGGTGCGGTGCCACCCACCCCGAGTTCCTTGCCAGTCACAGCAAAGGCCGGATCGGGTTCTGTTTCGACGGCGACGCCGACCGACTCATCGCCATCGACGAGGATGGGCGGGTTGCCAACGGCGACGTGATCATGGCGATCATCAGCCGGCACATGAAGAATCAGGGCAAGCTCAAGAACGACATCGTCGTTGCAACGGTGATGTCGAACCTCGGGTTCAGGAAGTCGATGGCCGAAGCCGACATCGACATCATCGAGACCAGGGTGGGCGACCGCTACGTGATGGAGGCCCTGCTCGAGAACAAGGGCACTATCGGCGGGGAGCAGTCGGGTCACATCATCTTCACCGACCACGCTTTCTCCGGCGATGGCTTGCTTACCGCCGTTCAGCTTCTCAATGTCGTTGCGGGGACCGGAAGGGAACTCCGCGAGCTTCGGGCAGAGGCCATCACCGAGTACCCACAAGTGCTCCAGAACGTGACTGTTGGGCGGATGGCCGACCTCTCCGGGGCGGAATCGCTTTGGGAAGAGGTGAGGGAGGTCGAAGAAGAGTTGGGAACAGACGGTCGCGTCCTCGTCAGAGCCTCTGGAACCGAGCCTCTGGTGCGGGTCATGGTCGAGGCTTCTTCGGAAGGCCTGGCGAAGATGTACGCTGATCGTCTTACGGAAGCGACAAAGATGTCGCTAGGACAGGAGTAGGTGCAGAGGAACGACGAGTGCGACGAACATTTGAAGCGCCTGGCCTCACCGGATCTTGGTGAGGTGACGAGGAGGAAGGTCATCGAAACATTCGGCGGATGCCTTCCCGGCCGGCCACGGTCGTTACGTGAGAGATCAAAACCCGGAAGCGATTCCGGAACAGAGACTCCCACGATGGGCACCGGCACAGCGATCCAGAGGGGGACGACCCCCTCAAACCCCCGCTGGGAGCCCGTTCACGTCGCACGCGACATTCCCGCATCTCAGAAAGGAATGGTTCGCGCATGTGCGGAATAGTTGGATACGTAGGTCCCGGCCAGGTTGTAGACGTTCTCGTCCCGGGCCTGGCCCATCTCGAGTACCGGGGTTATGACTCGGCAGGCGTTGCCCTCAATCGGGGTGGCGAAATCGAGGTCATCAAGACGGCGGGACGCATTGCTGATCTCGAGTCTCTCATCATCGATGAACCGCTCGACGGCGCCGTCTCCGGAATCGGGCACACCCGGTGGGCCACTCACGGCGCTCCCAACACGATCAACGCCCACCCGCACTCCGATCGATCGGGTGACGTGGTTGTGGTGCACAACGGGATCGTTGAGAACTGGGTCGAGCTCAAGCAGAAGCTCGTCGACTCCGGTCATGAGTTCGTCAGTGACACCGATACCGAAGTGGTGGCTCACATGCTCGGCGACCTGGCCGACCTTCCTCTGGTCGAGGCGGTGCGGCAGGTGATGAACCGGGCCGAGGGCGCACTTGCCCTGGCGGTGATGAGGCGCTCGGAGCCCGACGTCATTGTTGGTGCACGCCGCGGCTCGCCGCTGGTGGTCGGGCGCGGTGATGGTGAGAACTACCTCGCGTCGGACATCCCGGCGTTTCTCGAGCACACCCGGGAGATGGTGATCATCGACGACGACCGTGTCGTTGAGTTGCGGCCGACGTCGATCAAGCTGATCGATCTCGAAGGCAATGAGATCGAGCCGGAGCATCGCAAGATCGAGTGGGATTTCGAGGCGGCCGAGAAGGGCGGCTTCGAGACTTTCATGCTCAAGGAGATCTACGAGCAGCCCCATGCAATAACCGACACCCTCGCCGGGCGGGTCACGGAGACCGGCCGCGTGGTCCTCAACGAGCTCGAAATCGACAATGCCCTGCTCAGGGCGATCGACAAGGTGTTCGTCGTCGCGTGCGGAACTTCATATCACGCCGCGATGATGGCCAAATACGCCATCGAGCGTTGGACCCGTCTCCCGGTCGAGATCGACATCGCATCCGAGTTCCGATACCGCGACCCGGTGCTCGACGCCCGGTCACTCGTTATTGGCATCAGCCAGTCGGGCGAGACGATCGACACCCTTGCCGCCGCTCGGTATGCCAAGGCTCAGGGCGCCAACCTGATCGGGGTCAGTAACGTCGTCGAGTCGGCTCTCGCCCGAGAGTCCGATGCGGTTCTCTACACACGGGCGGGCCTGGAGATCGGCGTGGCCGCCACCAAGACCTTCACCACCCAATTGGTCGCCATGCAGCTTCTCGGCCTGTACCTGGCTCAAGTGCGCGGATCACTCGATCCGGGCACGATCGAGTCCCTGGTCAAGGACATGCTGCTGCTGCCCGGCCAGGTTGAGGAGGTCCTTGGCTCGTCGGAGGAGATCCGCCGGTTGACGTCGGACTGGGGCGACATTCGAGACTATTTCTTCCTCGGCCGGTCGGGGGACTTCCCGGTTGCCATGGAGGGTGCCTTGAAACTCAAGGAGATCGCCTATGTGCGCGCCGAGGGGTATGCCGCCGGCGAGATGAAGCACGGACCCATCGCCCTGATCGAGGAGGGAGTGGTGGTCGTCGGGGTAGCCACGGACAGCCATGTTCGGACCAAGACACTGTCCAACATGGAGGAGATGAAGGCGCGTGGTGGCACCATCGTCCTGGTGGCCGAAGAGGGTGACAAGGTCGACCATGTGGCCGATCACGTGATCAGGGTTCCGTCGGGTCCCGATCTGCTGTGCACCGTCACCGCGGTGGTCCCGCTGCAACTGCTGGCCTATCACGTTGCCTCGGCCCTGGCCCTCGACGTGGACAAGCCGCGCAACCTCGCCAAGACCGTCACGGTCGAATAGCCGCTCGGTTGGCGGAGCCGGGGAAGGGGCCTTCCTAGA
>JAYEGJ010000115.1:0-27680 GCA_034658975.1 Actinomycetota bacterium | reverse complement strand
CCATGACCAGGCCGGCTACTACCGGTCGATCGGCGAGGTGGCGACCGCGGTACCTACCGGTGAGGACGGTCCGCCTGAACGATCTCAGGAATGGTACGAGTACGCCAATATGGAGGTTCGGGCCGCGCTCACCCTGACCCGGAGGGCGGCCGACAACGAGATCAGCAACGCACATGACCTGTTGGAACGGTATCCAATGGTGTGGGAGGCGTTGGAGTCGGGTTCAATCGACATGCGTAAAGCGCTCACCATCCTCCGAGGTATCAGTCACCTCGACGTTGGAGACGCCCAGAGTGTGGTCGACGTCATTGTGGGAGAAGCTGCACTGATGACCACCGGCCAGATCAGGGCGAAGATCCGCCGACTGTCCATCGAACTCGACCCCGACGAAGCCAAGGAACGCACCAGAACCGCTATCGAAGAGCGGCGGATGATCATCGAACCCACCGTCGACACGACGGCCGACCTCCACGCATATGGGGCGCCGATCGACCGGGCCGCCGCCATCGGACGCCGGATCAACGCCTACGCCAGAAGCCTCAAGAACGCTGACGAAACCCGGACCATGGATCAACTCCGCATGGACGTCTTCTTGGATATCCTCGAAGGCAACCACGACACCGGCCAGACCCCCCGAGGAATGGTGGGCATCCACGTCGACCTCAGAACCCTCGCCGAAATGTCCGAATCCCCAGGTGAGCTTGCCGGCTACGGACCGGTCCACGCCGATATCGCCCGCCAGGTCGCAGCCAACCAGCCAGAAGCCGAATGGCGATACACAGTCACCGACGACAACGGACAGGTCGTCCACACCGGAATCACCCGCCGCCGGCCCACCGCCGCCCAACAGCGTGAGATCACGGCCCGCTATCAGACCTGCACCTTCCCCGGATGCCGTATTGACGCCCAAGACTGCGACATCGATCACATCACCCCCTACTCAGAGGGCGGCCCCACCACCGTCGCCAACAACGCACCCGTCTGCGAGCCAGACCACTACGGAAGACATATCGCCGGCTGGACCTACCGACGCCTGCCCGACGGGCGACATGAATGGACCAGCCGACTAGGCCACACCTACATCACCTGGGAGGACCATCCTCCCTGACAGGACTGATCCGGGCCGATGGCCACGTTCCGCACCATTAGGGTCGTTTCCAAGGAGATCACTTGGAGAAGAACCGGCCCAGAATCACTGTCACGCCAGATGGCCCCTATGAGTTGGTTGGCGAAGTGCCGATCACTCCCAAGCGCATGGTCCTCTCCGACCTTGGCGAGCCGCTGACCTGGGCGACGTACGAAGAACTCCCTCACCCTTCACCGGTCTTTCTGTGCCGCTGTGGCCAGTCGGGCAGCAAGCCGTTCTGTGACGGCAGTCATAAGACTGCCGATTTCGACGGCACCGAGACCGCTTCGGACAAGCCCTTTTTCGATGTCGCCAAGACATACGAGGGACCCGGCCTGACCGTCCGTCGGGTGGGCAAGATCTGTGAGCACGCCAGCTTCTGCGCCAACAAGACGACCGACTGGTTCCAGTCGCTGCCCGACTCCGGAGACATCGGCACCCGGGGTCAGATCATCGGGATGATCGAGCACTGCCCTTCGGGTGCTCTCGTCTACGAGATGGATGGGGAGGTCCTCGAGCCGAATCTCCCGTTGTCGGTCTCCCCGGTCGAGGACGGGCCGTACTTCTTGACCGGCGGCGTCACCGTCGTGCACATCAACGGCGTGGAGATGGAGACCCGAAACCGGGTCACGCTGTGTCGATGCGGGCACTCGGCCAACAAGCCTCTGTGCGACGGCACCCATGCCGAGATCGGATTCGAGGCGAAGAACCCGGCCAGTACGCCTGTCGAGATCAAGAAGGGCGAGGTCGAGCAGGCGCGGGGCCCCGTGAAGCGGATGGTCGTTGGTGCTGGTGGTTCGACTTCGCCTGAGATCTACCAGGTGGCTGGCATGGTCGCATTGGCCGGGCTATCGGAAGTCGACGTGGTTCACGTCGCAGGTGACCAGGCGGCGGATGAGCCGGTCCTGGCCGGTGCCATCGATTCTCTTGAAGAGGCGGGCCTCTCCCGAAGCGGTATCGAATCGGAGCAACGCAGCGGTCATCCGGGGCCGACCCTGGCCCTTGCCGCCGAGGAGACGGGTGCCGATCTCATCGTCATGGGTCGCGGAGGCGTCGAGGTCGGACGAACATCGCACCGGGTTGCCTACCAGTCTCCATGCGACGTTCTCCTGGTCGCCAGCCGGGGCGCCGATCGCTCCGACAGTTATGAGAAGGTCCTGATCGCGACCGATGGCTCGGCAACGGCGGATCGGGCGGCGAAACGGGGCTATGGCCTGGCCCGCTGCCTGGGCGCATCGGTCGATCTGGTGTTCGTCGGTCATCCCGAGACCGGCGATCTCATCGTCGCCGACACCATTGCGGTGTGCGGCGGCGGCGTCGAAACCCGGCCTTGGCTGCTTCAAGGAGACCCGATCGAGCAGATTCTCGAAGCGGCGACGACGACCGGAGCCGACTTGGTCGTGGTCGGCAACAAGGGCATGACCAGGACGAGGACGATGATCGGGACGTCGGTCCCGGGAGGGGTCGTCAACGGAGCAACCTGCGATGTGCTCCTTTGCCGCACGGTGCGTCAGATGGAGTCGGAGTTGGAGCCGGGGGAGGGCGGCGTGATCGAGCGCCGCGGCGAGCAGTTGGCTGCCTTCGTCGATGAGGGTGGCGAACTTCACCTCATGTCGGCGCGGTGTCCCCATCTCGGATGCATCGTTGCCTGGGACCCGACAGAGAAGGCATTCGAGTGTCCCTGCCACGGCTCACAGTTCAGCCCTCTGGGTGAGCTGACAAGCGGACCCGCCACCAAGCCCCTCCGGAAGGCTTCAGACCACTAGAAGGCCGGCTTGAAGACCATCAGGTAGAGGATCGCACCCAACCCGCCCACGCCGATTGCGGTGATGACGTTGGTCTTTTGCGAGCGGAGGATCTGAACCAGCTCAGCGTCGGAGATCCGGGGCACGCCCGAGGGTCGGATCTCACAGGCGGCCCGCACCCGCTTGCCGAATGGGCGCGCGACCAGCCACATCACGAGGGTGATGGCTGCCAGCAGTCCCAAGGACAGCCAGAACCAGAGTTGGGAGAACCATCCCGTCACCACGAAAGCAAGCCACAAGCCGGTCCCGGTCACCGCGATCAGGGAGTAGTACATGGTCTTGGATGTCTTCGCCGAGAAGAGGAGGAGGTTCTCGATCCGGGCCCGGTCGGTCTCGTTGCGGATCGCGTAGAGCACGATCATCGATGCGCCATGGACACCGGTGAACACGATCGCCGAGACGATGTGGATGAACCGGATCCATGCGTATGGCACGGGGCGACGTTAGCGAGTGCCGCTTTCGGGGGCCGGGACGATTGAGGCTCAGACCTGGGGTGTCTCCGGACCTGAGCCGAAGGGTCCCTCGCCCAAACCGCCCCAGACCTTCCGGCCGCGTCTCGATCTATTCGGCGTACTCCATCAGTTGGAAAACCGCGCCTTGAGGGTCTGACATGACGGCGAACCTGCCCATGTCGAACTCCATCACGGGTCCAAGGGCTTTTCCGCCCAACTCGATTGCCCGCTCGACAGCCTGGTCACAATCATCGACCGTGAAGTAGACGGCCCAGTGGGACGGAGCCTCCGATGGAACCGAATCCGGCATCATCATCATGCCGGCGACTTGCTCGTCATCGAGCATGAAGGTTGTGTACCGGGTCCTTTCGTAGTCCTGGGTCTCTGCTTTCCAGTCGAAGACTGCGATGTAGAAGCCCTCGGAGGCAGTCGGATCTCGAGTCAGAGTCTCGACCCAGGAGACCCGTCCGGCATCTCTGGATATCCAAACCTCATCGGGCCGGATTCCGGAGTAGAGCCCGAACATGGCTCCGGCCGGATCGGCTACGACAGCGACTTGGCCGTCGGGAATGTCGATCGGCTCTTGGAGGATGGTTCCTCCAGCAGCCCTGGCTCGGTCGATGGTCTCGTCGATGTTCTCGATGTTGATGAAGACGGTCCACGCGGGCATGTCGCCCATCTCCGGAGTCGCCTGCATCATCCCGGCGACTTGCATGCCGTCGACCTTGCCGATGTGGTAGTCGCCCATGGGTGTGACGGATGTCTCGACGTCCCAATCAAAGAGCCTCCTGTAGAAGGTTGTGGCTGCTTCGATGTCCGGCGTCGTCAGATCCACCCAATTCGGAGCACCGTATGTGCTTGCAGTGATCATCGATCACCTCCTGACACTGCGCCTGCTCCCGAACATATGACGGCTAGGGAACCGCTGGAAGGGCCATACGGCCCTTTCGGACGTCTGTAGGCCGTGCGCGACAATGGGCTATCCAACGAAGGAGGCTCTATGAACTGGGGACGTCTCTATTTTGGCTCCCTGATCGTTGTGGTTGGCATCGTGCTGTTGCTCGACAACGCGGACGTGCTCGACGCCGGCGATGTGATGGGCGATTGGTGGCCTGCGGCGTTGATCGTGGCCGGCCTGCTGATGTTCGTCTCCAACCCCGGACACTGGGCCGGCCCTCTGATTGTCGCTGCGATCGGTGTGGCGTTTCTCCTGTCGACACTCGAGATCGCCGACGTCTCGGACTTCCTCTGGCCGGCGATCATCGTGGCGGTCGGCCTGATGGTCATCTTCGGAAGAGGTTCCCGATCGAACCCGACGGAGGCGGGGGATGAAGTCAACAGCTTCAACATGTTCTCCGGAAGTGAGCTCGCCTCGCACTCCAAGGAGTTCCGGGGCGGGAGCGTGACCGCAGTCTTCGGAGGAGCTGAAGTTGATCTCACCGACGCCGTGCCGGCCCCGGACGCCGAATTGGATGTATTCACCGCCTTTGGAGCAGTCGAGGTCACGGTGCCGACCGGGTGGCAGGTGACCCTCAGCGGGTTCCCGCTGTTCGGTGGCTTTGAGAATGCAACCGCCAAGGACACCGTCCCGGCGGACGCTCCGCGATTGATTATCAATGCGACTGCGCTCTTCGGCGGCGTCGAGGTGAAGCACTGAGGGACTGACGCGAAGCCGTCCTCTCCCGTAGACTCGGTGGGGAGCCGAGATGAGTGTTCTCGATTGGACCGAGCAGCCTGACGGCTGGAGTGCGGGTTCCTTCCGCATCGAACTGGTGGGTCCGCGTCTATGGGTGATGACCAATCTCCGCCAGCGCTCGGATCTCGTGTCTTCCCGGCCTTCCGAAAAGATCGTGGCCACGTCGGGATCGCTGAGCGTTCTGAAGTACCAGGCCGATGAGTTCGTCAAGGCGAGAGCAAGAAACACCCAACTCATCCGGCGATCGATGATCCTGATCCTTTCCATGCTCGCCCTCGGAGTAGCGACCGCGTCGAATCACTCATGGTCGGCGCTGGTAACCGTCGTCGGGTCCTCGGCGATGCTGATGTCGGCCCTGGCCATCGTCAACGTCGTGGCCGGACGCGCCGCCGACGATTTGAGTGGCCACTTCCAATAGGGCAGTCCTGTCCGTGGCGGTCCGTTCAGTCGCCTGGTTCTACTGGCCCTCCGGGGCCGATGGCGTAGATGAAGCCGTCTCCGCCGGCGACGAACACGACCCCGTCGACCACCGCAAGAGCGCCGCGCACATGAAGCCCGGTTTCCCAAGTCCACAACGTCTCACCAGTTTGTGCATCGACAGCGTGGACGACGCCGTCCTCGGACGCGAAATACACGGCTTCACCGGCGACAACAGGTGGTGATGAGATGGGAGCCTCGGCGACGGCCACCGTCCCGGGTGCCCACAGGAATTCGTTGGTGGCGAGGTTTCTCGCATACAGAAACCGTCCCTCGGGCAGGTACATGATGTCGCCGACCATCGCCGGCGCCACCGTGACCGGAGCGTCCACGGCGTAGACGAACTGACGGTTGGCGACCGATCCGTCGCAACTCCTTGGCGGCAGCGCCCAGACGTTCTGGCCCACGGTTCCCACATAGACCACATCGTCGACCACCAGCGGATTGGCGACGATCGCATTGATGGCGTCGAACTCACAGATCGGCTGGGGCGTCTTCGTTGAGACATCAATGACGTGCAGGATTCCTTCTTGAGTCCCCACATACAGGGTCCCCTCGTCATAGGCGAGGTCTGCAGTCACCAGGCCGATTCCCTGGTCCCCGTCAGGGTATTTCCACAATTCGTTGCCTTCCCGGAGATGCAGCCCGTAGATGAACCCCTCCGTTGTCGCGACGATTGCGACGCCGTCGACAATCACCGGTGAGGACCTGATGCGCGCTCCCAGCGACTCCACCCATAGAACGGCTTGGTCGCTCGTGGCGTCGTGTCCTCGCACGATGCCGGCGTCGTCGACTACGACCATGATCATCGGATCGGCACCCTGGCCGATGTCGAATCGACCGAAGGCGGGCGCCGTCGAGATGCGGCCCTCCGGCTTCATCGTCCACCTCTCGTCCCCCGACGTCTGGTCTAGAGCGTAAAACGTGCCTTCGGTCGTACCCACATAGACATTTTTCCCGTAGGTAACGAGTCCTGCCTCGATGGGGCCGGCAGTTCGATACTTCCAGTAGTACCCGGCCACGTCCCTCGGTCCCTGCCATTCGAGCACTCCGCTTCGTCCCGGATCGCCACGATGTTCTGACACCCCGAAGAAGAAGTCCACACCCGCCGGGATGGGAACCAACGTCTCCTCGAGTGTCAGGGGCACGGTGGTAGTCACCTCCGGGGCGACACTGGTTGGTGTCGGCGACGCCACCACCTCGACCTTGGTCAGTTCAGCCACTCCGAGGGCCGTTCCGCCGGCGACAACGACTATTCCGAGGGCTGCGGCGGCAAGTCGAAGAGGGTGTATCCGCCGGGGACGCCGCACCAAGCCGCCGCTTCTGCGTTGGGCCGGGCTGAGAGCTACTTCGCCGGCGGCGAGCCCGGCCTTGCGCAGTGCTTGGTCCATGGCCTCGGTGGCGGCTTCGAAGGTCTCGTCATCGACCGGTTCTGGTGCGGCCAGGGCCTCGTTGACTTGTGGCATGGCTCGCCAAGCGTCTAGCCACCCGGTCGGGATCTGCTTCTCGATCGCGCCGATAGCGAGGATCGTGTGCGCAGCTGCCGGATCACGCCACAGGGAGCCGGCCTCAGCGGCTCTGGCGGCCACCATCGGAAGCCCGACCTGGGTTGCCAGAGCCAGAGCTTCGGAGGCCGCGCCCTTGCGTTTTCCGTGCTCGGCGATGGCGCACAACAGTTCGGCTGCCCAGCCGTAGAGGCGGGATTGGAGCATCAAATCGGCGAGGTCTTCTGCCTCCCTCGCCGGCCAACGCTCACCCCCGGATGCAGCGATCTCCATTTGCAGGGCCTGGCAGCGGACCCGCCATCTCCAACCGTTCGA
Source organism: Actinomycetota bacterium (assembly GCA_034658975.1). GTDB lineage: Bacteria > Actinomycetota > Acidimicrobiia > Spongiisociales > ZC4RG35 > SZUA-217. Next base: position 20,304 of record JAYEGJ010000115.1, on the reverse strand, counting down.
GCCGGGGGGCGATGCCTCGAGTGCGGCGGCTATCTCCTCCCGGGCCTCATCGATGCGGCCCAGCCGCAGGTAGGCGGAGGCACGGTGCGAGCGGGCCATATTCTCCCAGGCGGGAAGCTGCCGTTCGACCAGGTCCAGGACATGCTCGGCGGCGTCGAGCGCCTCTTCATAGCGACCGAGCGCGAGGTTGCCTTCGGTCAAGGCCAACTGGGCGAGGAAGAGAGGAGCTTCCACATCTTCTCGTTGTGCCAGCTCCTCGACGGTTCTGATGGCCTCAAGTGCGTCGGCGGGGCGCCCCGAAGCGAAGAGGGCACGCGCCCTCCAGGCCTCCTTATCCGCCACTGAGGCATCGCCTTCGAGTTGGCCGGCCTGGTCCCGAAGCTGGGTGAACTCCTTCTCGGCGAGGCTCGCCTCTCCCCGATCGAAGTGAATCCACGCCTTGTTCACGGTGGCGTCGAAGAGCTGGCCCGGGGTAGCTCCTTCCTCGAGAATCGCTCCGCTCTTGACGAGAGCGGCGTCGGCCTCCTCGGCGAATCCGATCCGATTCAGGACACGGGCGTGGAAGGCCAGCAGCGAGCCGAGCTTGGTCTCTTCCCCAAGACGGATTGCCTCCCATTCCGCAACAGCAATGATCCGCTCGGCTTCCTGGGGGTGCTGCCCGTCGTCGGCGACAGCCGCCGCAAAACTGAGGGCCTCAACCCTCGAAAGTCCTTCCAACCCCGAAGTGGCCTTTTCTAGATGCGCCCCGGCCCACTCCGTTCTTCCTGCCGTGCGGAGGAAACGGCCGCATATCAGATGTAACTCCCCAAGTTGGCTCTCGTCGACCAGACCCGCTTCTTCTGCTGCTTCGAGGGCGGCTTCGGCCAGATGGAACGCCTCTCCGGTGGCATGACGTCGCTCTGCATCTTGCGCCGCCTCGGCGAGGAGGGGAAACGCCTCCGTCGGTTGGCCGGCGGACATGCGGAGCCCTCCGATAACAGCGGCGTCCCCGCCGGATTCCTCCATGGCGGTAGCCAGCCTGCCGGCCACGTATCCGGCACGGGCATCTCCTTCGACGATGCTCGACGACCCGGGCGCGGACAGGTATCCGCCTCTTGCCTGGCCCAATAAGCCCTGGGAGACAAGTGCGTCGCCGACATCGAGCAGCTCGGCCTCGTCCAACTCGACGAACAACGAGGCAACCGGAACCGAGATCGGCCCGGTCACCAGATGGGATGCGGTCACAAGGTCGGCTGCCAGGGGATCGAGATCACCAGCCGGTTCGGCGGCATCCTCGGCCTCCAAGGTGATCTCGACGAGGGCGGCATGACGGCGCGATACCTTGACGAGCTGGTCGATCCACCAGCCGTCGACACCGGAGAAAGGCCTGTGGGTGATGATGAGGAGGTAGGGGTGAGGCCCATCCTTGATCAGTCGCTGTAATCGGCCCAGGGAAGTGGGGTCGGCCCACTGGGCGTCCTCGAGCACGACGGCTCCACCCGAGTACTCATCGATGTGGAGGTCTTCGGCCACACCTCCCACGGATGCTCGACATGCCGCAGCGCACATGACCCGGGAGAAGACGGAGACTTCCTCGGGTATGAGCCCAACGAGACGGGAGGCCGAACCGTCGTTCGTCTCTGCGATCACCACCACCGACTCGCCGGCAGCGACCCTTGCGATGGCTCCGGTGAACTCCGTCAGCGCGCCGTCATCGGTTTCCGGGTCGGTCGCTCGCACGTCTGGTGAATCCCCTGTTGGCATTGGCTCCTCTCCGATCGGAAGCTACCACTAGTACATCGGGCGCGCTCGATGAGGCAGGTCATGGAACTGCCTGGGGGAGTATCGGCGACGAGATGGGCCGAGACGATCACGTAATGATATCTCTACATCTCGATGCAGTCTGTCTCACCGAGTGACCGCGGGCGCCTATTCGGTGGTTGAGCCTCCGTTTTGGCCAAGCTGGGCCGTGGAAATCACCGTGTATCCGGCATCCCTGTAGGCTTGATGCTTCATCCTGACGAACTCCTCGTCATATTTCGTCTCCCGGGTGTGACCCATTTCTTCGAGACCTCCGAAGACCAATTCGACCGCGAATGCCATGGGGATCCACTCGTATCCAGGATTGGTGAATCGATAGGCGTTGCCGTTCTGATCCAGGTTGAGATATCTGCGGGTGATGCCGTGTTTGTACAGCTCGATCGTCACCCCGTCGTGCTCCAACCGATTCATCCACATGAAACCGTCACACCACTGCATGGGCAGGACCGCTTCGAGTGGTCCCCAATCCGGTTCGCCTCCCAGGTTCTCTTCGGCCCACTTGTCCAGAATCCTGCTGATGAGAAGGACATCCTCGTCCTTGGCCTCTGGTTTCATCTTCCTCTCCCCTTCTCCTCCTCCTTGTTGGCATCGTGCCGGTCCCGGCGGGGAGATGGAAGGGGGTTGATGGGGCGAGTCTGTTGAATCCCTCCGTCTGGATAGCCACCGTTCTTCCCCAACAGTGGGGGCCTTTGTCCCTATTGGCGGGGATCCCGGTGGGGAAGAGTCGCGGTGTGAGATCAGCGATCTCGGCCCGTGGGCTGACCAAACGGTTCGGGGATGTCGTCGCACTGGATCGAGTCGACCTCGAGGTGGGCGAAGGCTCCATCTATGGGCTGGTCGGTCCCAACGGCGCGGGTAAGACGACGCTGATCCGCACCCTGGTGGGTGCGGTGAAACCCGATGAGGGTTCGGTCTCGGTCGCCGGGGTGGATCCAAGTGCCGACAAGCGCCAGGTCCGTTCCTTTGTGGGATACATGCCACAGCGGTCGGTGCTCTATTCGGATCTCACCGCCCGTGAGAACGTCGCCTTCTTCTTGCGAGGCCACAGTCGAGGCAACGCCGACGATGCTGTCGAACAGGCTCTCGACTTCGCCAGCCTGGATCAGTTCGCCAACCGCCAGGTACACACCCTTTCCGGGGGGATGCAGCAACGAGTGTCTCTCTCGGTGGCGATGGCGCACTCCCCGAATGTCCTGTTGCTCGACGAACCGACCGCGGGGATCGACCCAGAACTGCGGCACGTCTTCTGGGAGGGGTTCCGCGAGCTGGCGCAGAGCGGAGTGACCCTGTTCATCACTACCCACCAGATGGACGAGGTCGTGCACTGTGACCGGGTGGCTCTTCTGCGGAGGGGGAAGGTCCTCGCCGAGGCGACTCCGTCAGATCTGCTTGCTTCGGGTGGGGCCCTCGTCCGGATCGGAAACGGCGAGGGAGCAGCGGAGCAGCGGGTGGCGGACGTAGTGGTCGACCTTCCCCGCATCCTCCACGGCAACGGTCTCGACCCCGCCATCGATCGGATCGAGGTCCGCTATTCGACTCTGGAGGAGGTGATCCTTGGTCTCGTCGAGCGTGACGGAGGCTCCGACTCCGGCTAGCCGTACCGGGGCGATCGGGCGTCGGGTGCTTCGCCAGATCATTCGTGATCGCCGCTTCCTGGTCACGGCCCTGGTGGCGCCCCTGCTGATCGTCTTCTTCGTCGAGACCCTGTTCGACGCAGCAGGGACACCAGATGCGGTTACGACCCGGTTTGTGGTGCCCTTCGGCGCCTACATCGTGCATTTCGCCACGTTCATCCTCACCGCGATCGTTCTGGTGCGGGAGCGGGTGGCCGAGACCCTGGAGCGGATGTTCGTCAATGGCTACCGGCAGCTCGAGATCGTCAGTGGCTACCTGGTCGGCTACACGGTCCTGGCCACGGTCGTCTCGCTGAACGTGCTGATCGAGCTTCAGCTCCTCTTCGACCTGGACTACGGGCTCGGTCGGCTCGCTGCCACCTATCTGGTGATTTGGCTGCTGGCGGTCATCTCGATGGCTATCGGGATCCTGGTGTCGAACGTCGCTCGAACCGAGGGCCAGGTGATTCCCTTCATCCCTCTGGTCATCGTGCCCAGCTTCCTCTTCTCCGGGCTGGTGGTGGCAGTTGATCAGCTACCCGGCTGGGGTCAGGTGATCAGCCGTATCTCCCCGATGTACTACGCCAACAACGTGATTCAAGAACTGGTGGCCGGGAACACCCTGACCACCGATCTGGTCAGCTTCATCGCTCTCCCCGTTTACGCCGGGGTGGTCCTTCTGCTGGCAGCGCTGACACTGCGCGAACAAACCTGACCTACGTGTCAGATCTGATCGGTCAGGTATCGCTGGAAGGTGGTCGCCAGTGGCCGGATGATGTCTTCCAGGTCGGATTCGGCCAGCTCGGGGATTCCGAGGATGAGCCTGCCGAAAAGGACGCCAAGCAGATGCGAGGCGACGAGGCTCATCCGGAACCGGCGGTCCGGCCCGGGGACCGTCTCCAGCCCGGGCCCCATGAGGGTTAGATCGATGAACGTCCTCAGCATCTCGGCGGCCTCTTCGTGGGTTGCCGTCGCCCTCAGCAACGAGACGGCGGGGGAGCCGGGGACGGCCAGCGCCGAGAGGTAGAAGCGGGCGATCCGCTCACCGAGGCCGTCGAGGTCGCTGTCGAAGATCGCCGACTCGACGTCCTCGGGACTGAATGGGAGTTGGTGGGCCGACACGAACAGCTTGTCTTTGGAGCCGAAGTAGTGGAGGACGAGGGCAGGGTCGACACTCGCTTCGGCTGCGATCGCCCGGATCGTGGCCTTCTCGAATCCATGTTCGGCAAACATCGACCGTGCGGCGTCAAGGACGGCCGCCCTCGTCACTTCGGGATCGCCGGGACGGCGGCCAATGGGGTGCTCGCTGCTCATGCCGCTCCCACCTCGGATCGAGCCGGCTCGAGGTCGGGAGTGGTGCGCAGAATGCGAAAGACCTGGCCCACCACGGGGACCAGTGCCAGGGCCCAGAGGAGGTATGCCATTCCGGACCAGAGGGCACGAGTCGGCTCGGCGAAGACGGCGAGCCAGAGGGCGGCGCTGCCCACGTTGAGAAGAGCCAGGCTCACCCAGGTGCCTCCCAACTGTGCTGGGGCGTTGGGACGCATCAGCTTGGCGAGGAAGTAGGGGACTACTGCAACTCCGAACTGGAGGGCCCATCCGTAGACGAGGGCCTGGGGCGCCAGCGCCTCGATGTCCGCCTGGGGGAGATCGACTATGGAGAACAGGATCAGTGGTGCCGCCAGGACGGGGGCAATGATCCAGACGTAGGACACCATCAGATGGGTGATGCCAGGGGTCCATCGGTCCTTCGACCGGACCTGAGACCCGATGAAAAGTCGAAGGAGCCAGACGACCCCCACCAGATGGGCAGCCAACCCCGGCACCAGCAGCCAGGTGGACCCGAACCAGGGACCGAAGATCAGTCCGAAGGCACCGGCGTTCAGTAGCCAGAAGATGTAGCGAAGGGCTTCGGTGCGGGGGAAGGGCCGCTCGGTCCATGTCTTGTGCATCGATATCAGCAGACCGGCGAACACGAGACTGAACAGCCCCCAGTTGTTGGCATGGATGTGGACTTCGAGAGGGGTCTCGACGTGGAGGACGGGCATCCAGCCGTTCCACAGCCCCGTCCCGACGATGATGCCGAGAGTGAAGTAGGAGAGTCCCGAGATGAAGAACGCCTTCCCGGATGGCTCGGAAGGTGCCACTTCGGACTCGCTCCCAACCCGGGCGATCTGGCCGATCAGCAGCAAGGTCGCCACGAAGACGAGTGTTCCGCCGGTGATGATAAGAGCCGAGTTGATCGGGGGTATGCCTACCGCGAGGAGCACGATTCCGACGTTGAGGCTGGCCCAGATGTCCCATCGCATCTCGGGACGGGGGAGTCCCCGGGCCTGGGCAACCACGAGGGGAAGCGCTCCGAAGAGAACCTGGGTGAGCGTCGCCAGCGTGATGAAGTGAATCCGGAGCCAGCGGATGCCGCTGAAGTAGGGGAGGAGCTCGAAGTTGACCAGTGAGGCGTCCAACGCCATCACCAGCGCCACCAGCAGGTACAGCGCTGCTGCGAAGACGTAGGCCAAGGCCGGGTTACCCGACGCGGGTTGTGTCGGCAACCAGGCGGCGCCGGGTGCGTCGACGTTTGGTGACGAGCCGGAAGATGTACAGATAGCCGCCCGATACGGCCAGTAGCAGGATGAGCAGTGACTGGATCTGCTCCCAGGCCGGGATGCCGGCCATGACCGAACCGTTCCCGCTGAGCTTCAACCCTGCCGAGACCGGCACCAGGATCAGCATCGGCAACGCCAGCCAGCGGTGCCATTTTCGAAGTCTCTTCGCCCACTCCGTCACAACAGTCTCCTTCTCGAGATGCAATCGGGTAACTCTCAGAACTCTACAGGCGTTGAAATAATAATTCAACCTGTGTTGAGATAGACGAATCGGGCTGTCGGTGATCAGGCCGGGTCGGGTGCCAGCCAGGCCCGCACCTGGGTGTGGACTGCGGGATCGTGGAGCAGGTCGACGTGGTTGAGCCCGCCGAGGATGTGCACATCGGTCGGGTCAATCTGGCGGCGTCGCCCTCTTCCGGTGGCGCTGCCGGCACGAACGACGAGGTCGCCGAGCAGTACGCCAACGGGATGTGTCGTCTCGTCGGTGATCACACCGGCGACGAAGTGTTGTTCCACACCGTCCAGAGCCGGCGCCTCACCAACGTTGTCATCCAGCACGGTGTCGGGGTCGGTGTCCTGCCAGTCATCTTTGGTGATGGCGCCGAAACGGAGGTCCTTGATCCCGTCGCTCCTCTGATCGACCAAGTCGGCGAGAGGACGACTCTCGGGTGCGATGTTCAGGCCCCAGGAGACGACGTTGACGCCCTTTTCGATCGGCGATCCCAGATGTGGTGAGGCCAGGGTGACGATGTGCCGACTCACCCTTGTCCAACTGTGCCCGAATGATCGACCGGCGTGAAGCGCACTGCGTGCAACGAGGCCACCCATGGAGTGCCCGACCAACGAGACCTCCTCGACCGGCACCGGCCAAGCTCCCACCACTTCTTCAATGAACGCCGCCAGCGTCGTTCCATTGTCGGAAACGTGGCGGCCGGTGTTGTAACGGACCAGCAATGGGGTGTGTCCATCGGCTTCCAAGAGGCTGGCCAACCCGGCCGGGCCTCCGACATCGGGAAGCCTCTGCCAACAACTCTCGGTCTCTCCCAGGCCGTGGAGAAGCACGACCAATCGCGTGGTGGACTCAGGAAATGCCTCGGCCAGAGCCTGGGGATTCAGTCCAACCGGGAGACCTTCGGTGTTTCTGAGACCGAGCTCGACTCTCAGGGCACTTTGACGACGCTCGAGTTCGTCTCCCCACAACGCGTTGGTGACAGACTGGACATGACTGCCCACATGCGAGTGCCAGAGCCGGGGAACCTCGGTGCGAGTCGCTGCCGCCCTTGCTCCCCATCCCAGGGCCTTTCCCAGGACGGCCCCGGTGAGGCGGACCGACTTGTAGATGGGAGTAGTGAAGGCGTGGTACACCCGCCGTACCGGGTCTGCGCTTGAACCGGCCAAACCAAGCCAGCGGTCTGCGATGGCTCGATGCATGCCTTCGACCGGGGTTGTCAGTCGCTCCGTCGCCAGGGAAAGCAAGTCACCGAGCCCCCGCCAGTCATCAACGGCGGTCGGCTCGTCTGGTGACTGCCGGGTCTCATCGGAGTGACTCTCCACCGGCCGGAGGGTACCGGCCCCCGTTTTTGTGTTCCTAATGCTGTGCGTTCGGTATACCGAATCTCCGGCGTTGAGAAAGCGCCTTCGGCTACGAGCTCCGCGCCGTGACCGCTCTGCGTCACCGGTCCGCGCGGAGCGCTAGGGTCGGGGATCGGTTCTGGTCCGATTGCGCTGGGTTGGCATGAGCAAGATCGCTGTGAAGGATTAGCTGTGGGTTCGGATCGAACTCGCAAACGCACCGGCATAGCTCCGGTGATCGCCGTTTTCTTCGCGCTTCAGGTCATGTTTGGCATCCTGGCCGGATCGGCAGCGTTCTCGCCGGATGCGGCGGCGGCCGCCACAGCCCCCACCACCACCGATAACGAGCTCGGGTCTGCCGCCGACCTGGCTGTCGAAGAGCCGCTGGCGTCCTCGGGGAACGAGGCCCCGGAAGCATCGTCGCCACAACAGCTCGCCGCCCCGGAAGCGAAGGCCCCTCAGATCCTCCCCACCTTCTCGTCCCGTGAGATCGTACGGATGACCGACCTGGCCGCAGAGCCCGAGGAGTTGGTCCTCGAGGCCCTCATTGCGAATTCGGAGCTGGTAGAGGATGACTCCTCATCAGAGCCGGTTGAGGCTGCCATCGACGAGACCACGATCCAGTCGGGCCCGGTCGAGGAGACGGTGTACTCGTTCCTGGGCGTGGAGTTGTTCATCGACCCCATCGAGTTCCCTCCGGTTCGTCAGATCATTCAGCCGGAGCCCGAGGTGCTCTCCCTGACGCTGGGAGCGCTGCCGGTGCAGGTGTTCCCCGTCGTCGGAGGCGGGTCATTCTCGTCGAGCTTCGGAGCGCCCCGCCCGGAAGGACGCACCCACAAGGGCAACGACATCTTCGCCGACAAGATGGCCCCGGTGATCGCGGTGGCTCCGGGGACGGTCGTTTGGGCATCCGAGGAGCCCGGCGAGAACTGCTGTTTTCTCAAGCTCAGACACGACGACGGCAGCGAGACTCTCTACATCCATCTCAACAACGACACCCCAGGCACCGACGATGGCCTGGGCTGGGGGCTCGCCGAGGGCATTGCCAAGGGGACCCGGGTGGATGCAGGCCAACTTGTCGGGTATGTCGGTGACAGCGGCAACGCCGAGGAGACTCCGGCGCATCTCCACTTCGAATACCACGCCCCCAATTCCGAAGCGGTCGACCCGAACAGCGTGCTCAAGGCGGCCCCGGTCGTCACCGAAGTCGGTGCTCCAGTGCCGCTCTACGTGGCCGCAACCGAGCAGCTTCCGTTCACCGGGCCGCCTTCTGGATGGCTCTGGTTTGCCGGCCTGGTGCTCCTGGTCGCAGGTCTGGCCGCGCTCGGCCTGTCCCGCCGTGCCGGCGTCGGCTAGGTTCCCGAGAGCATCTGAAGGGCCAATCCTTCGGCCAGATCCGCCACAGTGACTCCGGGCCCCGGGAACAGACCATGACTCGTCGCGGTTGTTGTGCGCGACTAGCGCACAGGAGCCGAAATGAGTGATTGGAACACCGGGATCATCGAAGAGTTCAGGGCCAACCAGGGTCGGGTTGCATCCTTCGAGAAGCAGCCCCTGCTGCTTCTTCATCACAGGGGAGCGAAGACCGGCACCGAGCGTGTCAGCCCGCTCGCCTACAGGAAGGTTGATGGCGGCTACGCCGTGTTTGCCTCCAAGGCTGGAGCCGACACCAACCCGAACTGGTATCACAACCTCATGGCCTACCCGCTGACCAAGGTCGAGGTCGGTTCCGACATCGTGGAAGTTCACGCCCGTGTTGCCAAGGGGGATGAGCACAACGAGATCTGGTCTGCCCAGAAGGACTTCAACGCGGTGTTCGCCAAGTATGAGGAGAAGACGGCTCGGTCGCACATCCCGGTGGTGGTCCTCGACGTGGTCTAGTTGTAGGTCAAACCGCGCAGCCTGGAACCGGTTGCCCTGGTAGACCTGAACCCATGACAACGAACTCCCTTGGCCTCTTCATGGTTCTTTGATGACAAGACTCCTGGGGATCAAACCCGGCGAGACTGCAATGGTCGGCTGGGTCGTCGCGGCTTTCGCTGTCGTCCAGTCGTCTCACGGTGTCGGGGCGAACGCCGCCGATGCCCTGTTCTTTCTACGCTTTGGGGTGGATGCGTTGCCCGTGATGATCATGATCTCGGGTGTCGCCGTGATGGTTTTCGTCCTCGCCTACGCGATGGGCCTGGGTGCCCGTGGCCCACAACGGTGGCTGCCTCTGGTCTCAGCGATCGCCGGGCTCCTGGCCATTGTCGAGTGGGTCGGCGTCGTGGCGGATGTTCGAGGCATCTATCCGGTTGTTTGGGTTTCGACCCAGGTGATCATCATGGTGACCCTCACAATGGTGTGGAACGCCGCCGGGGCAGCATGCACTACTCGCCAGGCCAAGCGCCTGTTTCCGATATTCGCCACTGCCGGTGTTGCCGGTGGTGTGATCGGCAACGTTCTCACCGGCCCTCTCGCCGCGGTGCTCGGCACCGAGAATCTGATTCTCGTCCAAGCGGTCTTGCTCGCGGGTGGATCCGCCCTGCTCATCGTGGCGAGGAGGTTCTTCATCGCCGATGAGTCTCCCCCGCCCGCCTCGATGAGGGTCGAGTTGGCAGAGACCGTGGTGGTGGTACGAAAGAGCCGTCTGCTCAGGCTGGCCGCCCTGGTAGCGGTGATCATGAACGCTTTGTTTTATCTCGTCTACTTCCCGTTCAGCGAGTCGGTGGCTGCCTCGTTTGGTTCGGAGCAGCGGGTCGCAGCGTTCCTCGGTTTGTTCTCATCGGTGGCCACGGCGGCCACCTTTCTCGTTTCTCTCCTCGTCACCAACCGCCTGTTCGCCAGGTTTGGGTTCGTGGTCTCACTCATGATCCTCCCGATCGCATATGCCGGCGGCTTCGCGCTCTGGCTGGTCCTTTTCACTCTGAGCACTGCCGCCTTGGTCAGAGGTGTGCAGTGGGTCACGGTCAACGCCATCGGCGGAACCGCCTATCCGGCCCTCTTCAACGTGGTCACCGGGCGCCGACGCGGGGAGTTGGTTGCGTTCATGACCGCGGTCCCAGCCCAGATCGGCGTGGTCTTGGGGGGCTTGGTGCTCGTGGTATCAGGCTCGCTCCCGGATCGAGCCGTCTTCGCATTGGGGCTCGTCGTCGCGGTGTCGTTGCTGGTCCTCGTGATCAGGCTCCGACCGGCCTATCTCGAGGCGATAGTCACGGCGGTACGTCAGGGTCTTGTTGGGGTCTTCGACGCGCCGGCCCAGGGTCTCCTCACCCCTCAGGACGGAGACACACGCCGGGTCCTCGTGTCGTACCTTCGGGACTCCCGCCCGGAGGCCAGGGTCGTGGCCCTGGCGGGCCTCGCTCGATTGGAGGGGTCCGTCGACGCCACCGAGATCGAGCCACTACTCGATGACGAGAACGCCATGGTTCGCTCGGCTGCCTTCGACTCTGTGTGTGTGATTGACCCGGAGCGCGTCTCGGACCACGCGGCAACGGCGATCGATGACGAGGTCCCGGAGGTGCGCATCCAGGTGCTCCACCATCTTGGCGCTCATGCCGAAGGCGATGGAGCCTCCGTGGCCCGGCACTCGTTGGCGGATCCGGATCCGAGAGTTCGGGCGGCAGCAGCGGTGGTCGTCGGCGGTGAGGAAGGCGCAGAGACGTTCGATCAACTCCTTACCGGCAGCGATGCCGGGGGAATCGTCGCGGCCCTTGAGGAGATATCCCGTCATCAGATAGTTCCGGACGTGGATCTCGAGCCACTGCTCGGCCACGACGATGCTCGAGTACGAGCTGGCGCGGCATCGGTTGTCGGTTCCACCGGGGTGTCGCCCGAGACGCTCCTGCCGTATCTCGACGACGCGTCTCCGGGAGTCAGGGCTGCGGCTGCCGCGGCCATGGCGGATTCGGAGGAGGGCTGCCAACTGCTTCTCGGCGTCCTCCACTCCGGGTCCGTGATTGCCACGGATGCAGCCCTGAACGAGCTCACGCCGATGGACGATCTGGTGTCGGACTTCACCGGATGGGCACAACGGGAAGCCGAGCGCGCCGCGCTCCTCAGGTCTTACAGCGACGCTCTCGACGCCCACACCGACTCTGTGGCGGGCGAGTATTTGCGGCGGATTCTGATGATGCGCACCGATCGATTGCTGCGGTGGGTCATGCTCGGGATGACCACTGAGCAGACGCAGTCGGTCATGTCCATCGTCGAGCAGGGTGTTCACTCCACTGACCTGGAGACGAGGGCACAAGCGATAGAAGCTTTGGAGACGATCGGTGCCCGGACCGTGCTCTCTATCCTGCTCCCGTTGCTCGAGCCCGACCATGTCCCCGGGTCGATGAGCGAGATCGAGGCTCTCCGATTGCTCAGCGGAGATTTCGACCCGTGGCTGGAGCGGCTTGCCACCACGTCGCTTGACGAGATGGAGGCTGCTGCTTCGCTCGAAGCGGCGGACGTGGCAACCTATCCGCCGATGTCGGCCACCGATCAACAGCCCATTCTCAGCCCGATCGACCGCGTCCTCTTCTTGCAGCGGGTCCCGATGTTCGCCGAGTTGGACCCCGAGGATCTCGAACTGGTCGCCCGGGTGACGACCGAGAGACGCTACGAGCCTTCCGCTCGCATCTACAAAGAAGGTGACAAGGGTGACGAGATGCTGGTCATCGTCCGCGGATCAGCGGTGGTATCGACGCTGGAAGGGTCGACTCGACGACAGATCCAAACCTACGGACCCGGCGAGCATGTCGGCGAGCTCGCCCTACTCCGCGCCGGTGTCCGCTCCGCCGATGTGACGGCTGGAGACGACGGCGCTCATGGGCTGGTCCTGACCAGGACGGAGCTGATGTCAGTGCTCGAGGAGAGACCGTCGGTGATGATGGGGCTGTTGACCACCCTGGCCAGACGGCTCGCCGAGCAGACCTCCAATCCCTGACGACACCAGGTGATCGCCTCCTACTCGGTGGTGATCTGAGGGACCGCTTCGAGCCATTTCCGGCTGAAGGCATCTCGGAGGTGTTCGTCGGCGATCTCTTCGGCGATGGCATTGACGACGGCTCTGGCATCCTCCAAGTGTGCTCTGGCTTGGTCGCCGTCACCGACAAGCAGTGCGAGTTGGGCGCGTGCCTGGCGTATCTGGACGGTCAAGAGCCGTTGCCCCCTGTCCATGGCCTTCTGCTGTGCGGACTCGAGGGCCTCAGTGGCGGCATCGAAATCCTGACGGTGGGTCTTGATTAGCCCGTCGACGTATCCCAACAATGACCGCGGGGCGACGTAGGAGTGGTCCTCGACAAACTCCTGCGCCTCGCCGAGATCGGCCTCGGCCCCCTCGCGGTCTCCCGCTGCGAGCCGGGCGAGGGCACGGCCCGCCAGAAGACGCGGCCGCTCCAGGTACTGATGGATCGATGCGGCCTCGAGACCCCTGGCGAAGTCGGCGGCGGCCTCCTCGACTCGGTCGAGCATCAGGTTGGCGAACCCCAGATCGCCCCAGATGTTGCTGCCCATGAAGTCACCCAAGGGATTCTGGGTCGATGCGTCGGCCACGGCCCGCTGCTCGGAGACCTGATCGACCATTCCCGCGGTGGCGTAGACCAGGGCCATCCCGGAGGCTCCGGCTCCGGCCGCAAACGGCTGGCCTGCGCGGGTTCCGAGCCGAACCGTGTCCACGAAACGCCCGAGGGCGCCCTCGAGGTCGCTCAACTCGTAGAGCAGCGCCCCGATGTTGCGTTGGTTGATCGCGACGTAGAACGATGAGTAGCGCTCGAGTGTCTTTTGGACCCCGTCGGCTACATCCAGAGACCCACGCACGTCTCCCTGGATGTAGCGAACCACGCCCAGCCCCAAGGCCTCCACGATTGCAATGGCTTCCTCCTGGTCGGACTCGCGGGTCTGCTCGAGTGCGGCCTCCATGGCCGGTACGCCCTTTTCGAGGTCGACCATCGCGACGTAGTTGGTTGCCCGACGCACCAGTCCGGAGAGGAATATCGAGTTGATTCCTGCCGCTTTTCCCAGCTCGACTGTCGCCTCATCGTGCGCCACGGCCTCGCCGACCTGACCCGCCAGGGAGGCCACGAGACAGGCGTTCATGTGGTATTCGGCCAGTCCGATCTCGTCTTCGGTCTCTTCGGCCAGAGCCTTGGCGTCCAGGAGATAGCTGTTTGCCCCTGCCAGATCTCCTCCGACCATGGCTGTGGCATAGCCCAGCCGATTGAGGGCAGACACCCGTATCGAGGGTTGTTCAGTTCGCTCTCCGTACTCGAAGAGGCGCTGGTAGGCGCCGGCCGCCTGGGACAGGTTGGGCACCAGGGCGTAGGCCTCCCCCAGCGTCTCGTGGGCCTGCTCGACTAGCTCGGGGTCGGCGTCGGCCGGAGTGTTGTCGACCGCGGTGGTGACCAACCGGATGGCGTCGGCAAGCGCCATGGAACGGGCGGCACGACGTCCGGCCTCGACCAGATAAGGGAAGGCGTCCTGGAGGTCACCCGCCTCGACCATGTGCCGGGCGACTCCGGGAGCGTCTTCCGGACGCGTCTCCACCAGGTAGTCGGCCACCCGTCGGTGCAGCTCCCGCCGGGTCCGGCGCAGGATCGTCTCGTAGGCGGTCTCCTGGATCAGGGCGTGCCGGAATGCCAGAGCTTCCCTCTTTTCCCCGACTTCTATCAGGATCCCCTTGCGGAGCAGTTCGGTGACCTGGATCTGTACCGCACTGTGCTCCACGAGCACCGAAAGTGTTTCGCGGTCGAACTCGGATCCGAGAACGGACGCGACCTGGACGACGTACCTCGACTCTTCTTCGAGACGATCGAGACGTGCGGTGAGGATTCCCGCAAGGCTGGAGGGCACCGCCAGCTCCTCGGGGTCATCCACCCCGATCTCTCCCAAGGACCGCGCCATCTCCTCGATGAAGAGCGGGTTGCCGTCGGATCTCTCCAGAATCGTTCTCTTGACGGCCTCGGGCAAGGTCTTGTCGTCGAGAAGCGAATCGAGCAGCGAATCGCTCTCGTCCTGGGCGAGGGGAGCAAGGTTCAAGTTGTGGTAGCGGTGGTGATGATCTCGCTCGGCGACCTCGTGGATCCGCCAGGGCGGCTCGTCGCGATAGGGGCGCATTGCCAGGACCAGACCAAGATCGTTTCGCTCGGTCAGGTCCATGAGGCTCTCGATCAGGGCGAGAGAGAGGTCGTCCGCCCAATGGAGGTCTTCGAGAACGATGATCGTCGGTCGTATCGCCGCCAATGCTGCGATGTAGGTCGACAGTGCTTCTCCCGATCGGGCGTGCAGGGCCGGCGTTTCGAGGGCATCGATGAACTCCTGTGCCTTCTGAGGCAGAGCGACTTCTGCGAGGTGAGCCAAGAACGCCGGCATGTCGGGATCGTCGAGACCGGCCGCGGTCGTCGAGGACTCCACAATGTCGAAACCGTCATCGTCGCGCTGGATGTCCCACCACTCTCTGAGCAGGTCGCGAAGGGTGGAGAACGGGTTGCCCGAGTCATACGAGCGGCTTGACCCTGTCAACCAGGCAAGGTCACCCGACTCTTCAGAGTGTTCGGCGACGGTCAGTCCGTCGCCGGTCCTCTTCCGGAACTCGTCGATGAGCCGGGACTTACCAACACCGGCCTCGGCGATGATGGAGGCGATCCATCCTGAGCCCTCGGTGAGACGGGACCGGAGCTCGTCGAGGTTTGCCAGCTCCGTCTTGCGTCCAAGCAGGGGAAGGACGGCGACCGTCCTCTCCGCTCCGACGTAGTCGAGAACCCGGTAGGCATTGACCGGCTCTGATTTACCTTTGACTTCGATCGGTCCGAGTCCTTCGACCTCGAAGGCATCGCCGGCAAGAAAGAGGGTGTCCTCGGTTACACGCACAGTGCCTGGCTCGGCGGTCTGCTCCATCCGGGCGGCGACGTTGATAGCGTCGCCGAGGGCGCTGTACTCCACACGGAGGTCCGAGCCCAGCTCGCCGACCACGACCAAACCGGTGTTGATGCCGACCCGAACCTGGACCGGCATGCCCCACTGCTTTTTGACCTGCCCGCTGTACCCCTCGAGGGCTGCCACCATCTCCACGCCGGCTCGGAGGGCGCGGATCGGGTCGTCTTCATGTGCGATCGGAGCTCCAAAGAAGGCGAGGATGGCGTCTCCCCGCAGCTGGGCGAGAGTGCCTTCATAGCGGTAGATCGGCGAGATGAGATGCTCGAACGCCCCGTTCATGATCTCGGCCCAATCTTCAGGATCGAGTTGCTCGGCCGCCGCGGTGGAGCCGGTGATGTCGGCGAACAACATGGTGACCGTGCGCCGTTCTCCGAGCATTGCCTTGCCCGCCCTCGCCGAACTCATCTTGGCCAGGAGTTCCTGGGGCAGATAACGAGCCAGATCATCGCGCGAGCCGTCGTCCGGCTGTTCTTCGGACGTCAGGGAGGCGCCGCAGTTGCTGCAGAACTTGTCGCCCGGATCGGCTGGAGTCGAGCACACCGGACAAGTGATGCTCAAGCTGTTCCCGCATTGGGCGCAGAACTTGGCATCGGCCGGATTCTCGTGTTCACAGTTTGGGCATTTCACCGTGTGCTCCACTCATCTCTCCCCATGGGCTGTTCGGGTCATCTCATGGGACTCTTTAGAAGAGATTCCCGGACGCGGGCGCGTGGACTCTATCCGTCGAAGGGCGTGTGGGCTGTCAGGACGCGGCGAAGCCCTTCCTCAGGCCAAGGTAACAGTGAATAGCGCCCCACCTTCGGCTCGGTTCTGAACTGTGATGGTTCCGCCGTGAGCCTCTACCAGATCACGGGCAATGCTCAGGCCCAGGCCCGATCCGGTTGAGTCTGCGGCCTTGACGAATCGATCGAACACCGCCGTCAGCTGATCTTCGGGGATGCCCGGACCGGTATCGGCCACGGTGATGGACTCATCGTCCACGGTGACCTCAAGGGTGCCACCTTCAGGCATGACGCGAAGGGCATTGCTGACGAGGTTGGAGACGACCTGGTGGATCCTGTGTGGGTCAACCTCGATGGAGTTGGTCGCATTGTTATCGAGGCGGACGCTGACGTCCTGGTCCTGGGTGACCGATCGGTAGGACGCCACGACATCTGCCACGAGGTCCCCGAGGTCGGTCGGCTCGATCACCAATTCGAGGGTTCCGGCCTCGGCCAGAGCCAGCGTTCTCAGGTCTTCGAGAAGACGGTCCATCAGTTCGACCTCCGCCACCACGTTGGAGAGGCTTTCGGGGGTGTGTACGCCATCGATGACGGCTTCGATCTCTCCGCGGATGACGGTTAGGGGTGTGCGCATTTCGTGGCCGAGGTCGGCCAGGAGGCGTCGCCGTCTCTCGTCCTCGTCCCCGAGGCGCTCGGCCATTCTGTTGAAGGACGAGGCCACCGCGCCCCAGGGCCCTCCGCCACGGCTGCGCATCCTGACCTCGCTGTCGCCTTCCCCGAGTTGGGTGGTGGCATCGATCAGGTCCGACACCGGGGCCCAGGTCCGGCTGAAGGCGCGCATCATCATCACTCCGATGCCGATGACTACGGCCAGGCCGATGAGGAGGAACCATCCACGGCCCGAAGTGGTGGCCCACGAAATCAGACCACCGACGATGGCGCTCACCACGAGGAGGAAGAAGAGGAAGCCGAAGACGCGTGAGCCGATACGGTTACCGGGTCGCCGATGATCCGGTCTGTGCGCACTCCGGTGATGGCGGTGGTCAGGTCTCATCGTTGAATCTGTAGCCGACTCCGTACACGGTCTGTATGTAACGAGGGGATTGGTCGGTTTCGAGCTTCTTGCGCAGGTTCTTGATGTGCGAGTCGATGGCCCGTTCATACGACTCGAAGCTGTCGCCTCGCAGCGAATCGAGCAGTTGTGCTCGCGTGAATACGCGTCCCGGGGGTGAGGTGAGGATGTTCAGCAGGTCGAACTCGGACGTCGTCAGGTCGATCATCTCCCCGTTTCGTTTCACCTTGCGCTGGGCCAGGTCGATTTCGACGTCCCTCACCCGGATGATCTCGGAGGCGACCTGTCCGGTGGTTCGGCGCAGTACGGCCTTGATCCGGGCAACCAGCTCTCGTGTGCTGAACGGCTTGACGATGTAGTCGTCGGCACCCAGCTCGAGGCCGATGACCCGGTCGGTTTCCTCTGATCGCGCGGTCAACATGACGATTGGTGTTGTCGAGAACGATCGGATCGTCCGTGTGACGTCCAGGCCGTCCATGTTGGGGAGACCCAGGTCGAGGACGATCAGATCCGGTTTCTCGGACCGTGCGAGGGCTACCGCTCCGTGGCCGTCACGCGCTGTGACCACGTCGAAGCCCGCCTCGACCAGGTAGTCCTTGACGAGGCGGGCGATTTTCAGCTCGTCGTCGACGACGAGGATCTTGGTCATCTGGTGATTCTGCCCGAATTGCTACGAGGTGTCGGGCTCGGCGCCTGCTTCGCGCCCGTGTGCCTCGTCGTGCCATCTGGACATCCGCGACTCCATTCTCGATCGATAGTGGTCGTGTGCTTCGCCCGTGTGGTGGCACCAATAGCGGCGACCGAAGAAGATCTTGAACAACAGCCCAAACAGAATGAATGCGAAGAAGATCTTGAACATCAGACCGAACACTCCAAACCCGTAGTAACCGGGGTAGTAAGGGGCCGTGACGACCACATCAGCTGTCGTTTCGACCGTTTCCATCAGACCTTGCTGGTAGCCGGAGTTCCAAACTCCGTATCCGATTCCCCCGATGGCTCCCAACAGCAGAACCACGATGAGAATTCTTCCGAACGTGCGCATGTCTCTTACTTCCTCTCTCGAGACTGCTCTCATCGTTGGGCGCGAATGTGGAGGGAATGTGGAGTGGCGATGGAGGTTCCCGGTGGTCGGCGGGCGTCACACCGCTGGGGAGCGGGCTTGGCTGCTGGGGACTCGTCGGTGAACCGAAACGGCCGTTGGAGCGTATTGGGTAATGAGTCCCTGTGGGCAGATCGTCCATCGGGTGAGGAGGTAAGAGATAGAAGGTTTGCAGTTGTAGCAACCGTGGTCGCGACGAGTATGGCTCTCTCGCTGGGAGCGTTGGCAATGATGGGCACAAGCCGGGGACCCATCAGGGGTTCTCGTTTTGCCTCGAAGTTCATAACTAGCCACCGTTTCGAGAATCGATGACAGGGCCGCGCCTTAGATTCGGCCCTGTCATCGTCTCGTGTTCACAAGCCCCTCCGGCGCCGTTCCGGAGTCACTGAGACGTGGCGGTCAGTTCATTCGCTTCATGCCGGCGATCCTGCGGTCCCTCTCGGCGACGCAAGCCTGGCAAACGGGCAATCCCTGGTAGTCACGCGTTGGCACCCACACCTTCCCGCACAGGGCCTTGACCGGCTTCCCTTCGACGTAGCCACGCATCTGCTGGTCTTTGGTGACGATATGGGCCATGGAATCGGAGTCACCGTTACCCGTCTTGGTCTCCGGTGCTGGCAGCGTCCTCGAACGCGGGTCTGTCATCGTCTCAATCGTAAGCGGAACACAGGCGTGGATGTACCGTGCCCGCCGATGGGCGAACCGCTTCGACTGATGACTGTGAACCTCCTTCACGGGGGTGCCGACGTAGGGGCCTTTCGACAGCTCCTTCAGAGATTCGATCCCGAAGTCGTGGTGACCCAGGAGCTGGGGTTCGCCTGCGCCGCCGTGCTCAGGGAGAAGTTTGCGAACCATTGGCTCAATCCGGCCCACGGCTTCGCGGGGAGAGGTATTGCCACGAGGCTGGAGGCGAGCTTCGGTGACATTCCTATGCCTTTCCGATATGGCACATGGGCTCGTCTGGTTGTCGACGGTCGGGAGTGGAGTCTGGCGGGTGTTCATCTTCTCAATCCGATCGAGTTTCCCTGGTGGCGTTCGGTGCAGGGTCGAAGCGACCAGCTCGAGGCGATACAGAGCTGGATCGACGAGGTGACCTCCGGGCCGCTCGTGGTCGCCGGCGACCTCAACGCGAGCCCACGCTGGCCCGCTTACAGGCAATTGGCTGCCCGCTTGACCGATCTGCCGGCGGCGTTTGCTTCGACCCAGGACTCTCGCCCCGAGAGAACCTGGGGCTGGCGTCCGGGTTGGCCGAGGATGCTCCGTATCGATCATGTCTTTGGTTCGAGTGTCGATCCCGTTGCAGTATCGGTCGTCCCGATCGAAGGCTCCGATCACGACGCGGTGGTTGTCGATCTGGTCGCTCGCTGATCGCGGCCGCCGCTGCCGCTAGCTTCCTTCGCTTGGTGCTAGGTATTGCAGGAGAGGACATGAGTATCCCGGACACGATGAAGGCAGTAGTACTTCACGAATATGCCGGCGCCGCCGGTTTGCGCACCGATCAGGTTCCCACCCCGATCCCGGGGCCCGGAGAGGTTCTGATCGAGGTGGCGGCGTCCCCGATCAATCCTTCGGATCTTGCCTTCATCGAAGGAAACTACGTGCCGAAGCCACCACCTCCGACTCGAACGGGGTTGGAGGGCTCGGGGACCGTGATAGCGGCCGGATCAGGGGCCATGGGTCGCTATCTGAAAGACAAACGAGTGGCCTTCATCGCCGGGGCAAGCAGCGGGGCGTGGGCCGAATACGTGGTCGTCCCCAACAGGCTGGCTTTGCCTCTGAACAACGATGTTTCGTTGCAGGCCGGCGCCATGTCGGTGGTGAACCCGATGACGGCCCTGGCCTTCCTCGAGCTGAGCCGATCGAGTGGAGCCAAGGCGGTTGTCAACACGGCGGCCGCCGGCTCTCTGGGCCGCATGATCGA
>JAYEGJ010000114.1:0-7785 GCA_034658975.1 Actinomycetota bacterium | reverse complement strand
TTCCCTTATAACTGACCTGAATCGAATCAAGAGAACCACTAATGTTATCTTCCCACTTCATACTAGCATCAACAAGCTTGTTTATATCTGGAACTAGATTATCGAGCTTTCTTGTATTTATCGTCAATCCAAGATGGTCACGGTTCCGGCCGACCCGTCGACGCGAATCCTCTGACCGGTCTTGATGTTCTGGGTCCCGTACGCCGTGCCGGTCACCGCAGGCACCCCGTATTCACGACACACGATTGCCGCATGGCTCATCATGCCGCCGATATCGGTCACCGTCGCTTCGATCTTGGAGAAGATCGGTGCCCAACTCGGGGCGGTGATCGGCGCCACCAGGATCTCACCGTCCTGCAACTCGCCGATCTGATCCGCGTTGAACAGGACACGGGCCGGGCCTTCAGCGACTCCGGGTGACGCGGCGAAACCGGAGAGGTCGCCTCCGTCGTCGTCGCCTCCGCCCAGCCACATGTTGATCGAGTCGGAGGTGATGCCCCAGAGCATGATCGTGAATGGCTCGGTGACCACTTCCGGTGGCTCACCCAGCGCCGGCGGCGCGGTCCAGGAGCGAAGGGCATCGAGAATCCCCTTGCGCCGGGCGACCTCGCGAGGCCAGTAGATGGGGCCTCGGGGGGAGGTGCCCACCGCCCACGCCGAGAACATGTCCCAGATCGCCTCGTTCACTTCGTCCCGCTTGAGATAGAAGATCTCGTTCTCATTTGAGAAAAAGCCTTCTTTGACGAACACGTTGCCGAGTTCTCGCATCTTTCGGAAGACGACGGAGTGGGCCCAGTGCTCGACGTAGAAGTTGTGGTTCTCCACATACGGGAACACAACCCGGGCCAGCCCGAGCTTGCCCTGGAATGCCTCCCGGTCCTCGTCCGAGCCGAGTAGCTCGGAGTACTCGCTCACCACCCGGTCGCGTTCGGCCGTGATGGCCGCCGTCGGCCTGGCCAGGTCAACGCCTTGCTGAAGCTTGGTCACGTAGTTCGCGATGAAGCCGAACGGGATGTCGAGATTCTCGATCCAGATGTCGTCCGTGTGATAGAAGCCGCCACCCGCCGAGAAATTGAACCAGGGCTGCTTGGCATCTTCCAACTTGGCGACCCACTGCTGTCCGGCGTCGGAGGCTCCAAGAGTCGAAAGCACGGTTGCTGAGTCCGACCCGTCGAAAACCGACTCGACGCCAAGGTCCAAAGCCGCTTGGGCCAGCTTCTTCAGCTCGTCATCCGGCCGGAAGAGGTCGACCTCGACACCCGCGACCATCTTGGCGATCGCCAGGTCCGGGATGTTGGGAAAAGCCTCCTTGCAGAACCCGAAGAAGTCCAGGTAGGCGGCGTAGCCGAGATTGAGGAACTCGAAGTGGTGTTGCCACAGCTTGAGACCGAGGTTGAGCAGGTTCCTGTATGACTCCTGCATGGTCAGGCCCGACCCGGAGCCGTGACCCTCGGTGATCACCTTCATCTCTTCCTTCTCGGGCAGCGGTTCGAAGGAGATGGCCTCCATCT
Source organism: Actinomycetota bacterium (assembly GCA_034658975.1). Classification (GTDB taxonomy): domain Bacteria; phylum Actinomycetota; class Acidimicrobiia; order Spongiisociales; family ZC4RG35; genus SZUA-217. The sequence continues at coordinate 6,274 of JAYEGJ010000114.1, read as the reverse complement.
CGCCAATCAACGCCTTGACCTTGACGAGCCACTTGTCGTAGAGGTCGTCCCAGTTCCCGAAGTAGAAACCGGCTCGTTCCATGAACTGGGGCACCCTCGCCTCGATCTCGGCACCATCGAGGACGGGGATCGGGGTCAGGTAGGCATATCCGTTCAGCACCCGATAGTCGATACCGAGAGCTGGAGGGATCAGGTAGTGCCGTGAGTTGTACTGGCTGAGAGAGGCGATGGCGTACTCGTACCAGGTGGCGTCCCACGGGGTGAGAGGCTCGCCCCAATGGACGCTGTCCTGGAACCAGAACATGGAATCCTCAAACTCCCGTCGGTCCTCGGAGAAGGGGAGCGAATAGGTGTAGAGGTCCTCCCAACCCTCGGCACCGGGTGGGGTCTCTATCTCAAATGGGCTTGAAAACCGGTCTGTCATGTGTGTGTTTCCTCTCTCTCCATCGTTATCAGCCTTTCCTCCGTCAAAGTTTCTTGATCACCCCGCCCATCACTTGGGGTCCTGCTCCACAGTCTCCGACTTCTCCCTCGAGTGAATAGGGGAGAGCAGGGTCGACACGATGTCGGCCATGCCTCCCATCCCGGAAGCGACCGTCTTTCTCGTCATGCGGCTCCAAACGGTCTCCGGCCGGCTCTGCAAAAGGATCACGCTGTCTCCATCGGGAAGTTGGTGGTCGATGGCCCACTCGACGTCCTGAGGTGACCCATAGTGACGCTCCGCCCTCTTCGCCATGGCTGCAACGTCCTTGATCTCCTCGTCAGTGAGCGACGGTTCGATCTGCCGGGAGGGCTCAATGTCGATTGCTTCGACCGCGCCGTCCACCAGCGCGTACTCCATGTGCTTGGGAGAGATGGTCCGGGAGACGATCTCCATGATGACCTTGTCCACCAGGAAGTTGTCGGGGGTGACCTCACCGCTGACAACACCTTCACCGAATCCCCACGAGGAGTCGATAGCAATCTGAGAGCGGTCACCGTCTGATGGGTTGAGGGTGAACGCGACACCGGCTGCCCGCGGTTGGACCATCTTCTGGATGGCAACACTCATCGAGATCAACTCGTGATCGTGGCCGGTCTCGTGCCGATAGGAAATCGCCCGATCGGTGAACATCGACGACCAGCATCGGGAAATGTTGTCGACGACGTTGTCGGCGCCTGTGATCCACAGGTAGGTGTCTAGCTGCCCCGCAAACGAGGCATCGGGAAGATCTTCGGCAGTGGCCGAGGAACGAACTGCCACGGGAACATCCTCGACACCGCAGGCCTCGCAAAGCTTGGCGTAGGACTCTCTGATGTGTGAGTCGACTTCGAGTGGGATCGGGATCGATTCGATGAGGCCACGTACTCGTTTTGATATTTCCCTGAGTTCGACCGGTCGGGTGTAGTCGACATCGGCCAGCGTCGCTCTGATCTCTCGGTTGACGTCTTGATCCTCCTTGAGGTTCTCGTAGGCCGCCGTCGTCACTGCGTAGCCGGGTGGGACCGGAAGCTCGGCAGCGATCAGCTCGCCTAGGGAGGCGACCTTGCCCCCGACCCGGCCGCGATCGGTGTCGACGTAGTCGTCGAACCAGACGATGAACTCCGCGCTCATGCGGGACTCCATTCCTCGTCGAGTCTCCACGTCGGAAGAGACTCGATCTCCGGCACGTGCACCTCCTGTACCCGATTGCGGTAGGAGACCAGCGCCTCGGACCCACCCTCAAGGAGCTTCACTCGCACGTGCTCGGTGTTGTAGGGCTCGCCCGGGTCGTAACCGAGAGCTGAGATGGCGAAAGCACGGATGGGGCCCGAGTGGGTGGCGACTACCAAACGGGCTCTCGGGTACTCGGCGGAGAGCCGACGGATGCCGGCCCAGAAACGACGAACGGCCATTGCCGGCGGCTCGAAGTGCATCATCGGCACCGTCAGCCAATGCTCGATCGGGTCTCCCCCTGACTGCTGGGTACGCCAGAATCGGTCGACCTCGACCAGCCACATCGGTCGATCACCCAGGGCCGTCCGCTCGAACTCCTCGAGGAGCGAGTAGTACTGGCGAAACGCTCCGGTGACATCGCGCAGCCCGTCAGGTGTTGCCACGGCAAAATTGCGAAACTCGTCCATTGGCTCCGATTCAAAGACTTTGACGTCCTTTTCGAACATGGCGAGACCATCCATCAGCCCGCGGTGAATCTGAAAGCTGGTGTCACCTGCTCGGTTGGTTGCAGCGCTCCGAAGGACGACCGTCTCTCCATCCTTGACTCTCTTGGCGAGTGTGTGACCCCAAGTATGCGCCTGCCACGTCCCGAGCGGCGTGAGCCCCGACTCCGTCGAGTAACCCTGGGTTTCGCCATGGCGGACCAGGTAGATGTCGTTGGCCAGGGCGAGCTTGGCCTCCGGCGGCGGAGCAATCTCCTTGTTCCTGTTGTCCTCGGACAGGGTTCGCTGCATCCCGAGTCCGACTCTCTGATAGAGCGGCACACCCGTGGTGGACGCCTTGTCGGGGTCCGGTCGTTCCCGGAACCGGCGGAGATAGAGGGGAGTCGTCGAGTCTGCGTCGTCCTCGTTGTCGGTCGGAGCGTTCTTCTGTTGCCGGTCGAGGTAACGAGCGAGGTAGAGAGGTGCCTCGTCCCGATCCGTTACAGGCAGCGAGCGCCGTTCGTCGCTCACGAATGCACCGTCAGGAAATCCTGGTTGACCACGCCCTCGTAGTAGAAGACGGCACGGCCCATGTCCGACTCGGTCCATGTGACCGGATCTCGATCGGGATCCACCCAGTAGCCGCCGGTGTAGATCTCGTTCCGATTTCCTGCCGGGTCGAAGCAGTAAAGGCCCCATCCGCGGGTGGCCCCGTGGCGGGTGGGCCCGGCATCGATGGGAACACCGTTGTACGAGCAGATGTCGGCCGCCTCCCGTAGGTCGTTCCAATCGTCGGCCCAGAAGGCCATGTGATGGAAGGCCCCGTTAGGCCCGATGATGAAGGCTATGTCGTGCGGCGTATGGGTCCGCTCGAGGAAGGTGCAGATTTGAAAACCATCGTCGCCGACGATTTGTTCGGTGAGGCGAAAGTCGAGCACATCCCGATAGAAGGCGGTGATTCCATCGACGTCCTCGCACATCAGGAAGATGTGATCGAGGCGAGGGGGATGAATGCCAACGAGGCCCATCGGCTCGGGTGGGGGATTGTTGAGGGGGAGCATGTTGCCCACCTGGGCCATCCCGAATACCAACTCGGTGACGTGACCGGACGGAGCCGTGAACCGGACGGTCTCGCCCGATCCTGGACCGAGTTCGCCAGGTTGGAAGCGTTCGGTGTCGACACCGGCTGCCTCGATGCGGGTCTGGAGGCCGTCGAGATCCCCGGGGAACTCCACCTTGAACGCCAGCGAGTCGAGGCCATAGGTTGCGGCGTAGGTGAGGATGACGCTGTGGTGCTGGTGCTCGTCCCAGCATTTGAGGTAAACCTTGTCGTCCTCCCGAGCGGTCTCGATGAGTCCCATGACCTCGGAGTAGTAGGCAGTCGCCAGTTCGAGATCAGGGACCCGGATCTGGACGTGGGAGAGTCTCAGTATTCCCATCGGACTGCCTCTTTGGTCACGTATGAACCTTCATGAATCGCTCGTTGAGATCGCCTTCGTAGTAGAAGATCGCCTTGCCGATGTTGTCCTCGGTCCAGGTGATCGTGGGGAAGTCAGGATCCGGCCGGTATCCACCGGTGAACACCTCGTTGCGTGTTCCCATGGGATCAAAGAAGTAGATGGTGTTACCCCGGGTGATGCCGTGCCGCGTCGGACCAACGTCGATCTGGATGGCGTTGTAGGCGAGGATGTCGGCCGCATCCCGCACCTGGGCCCAGTCGTCCAGCCAGTAGGCGAAGTGGTGGAGGCCTCCGTTGGGCCCTGATACGAGGGCCAGATCGTGAGGTGAATGGGACCGCTCCATCCAGGTTCCGATCTGTTGGCCGTCACCGTCGAGTAGTTGCTCGGTGAGCCTGAACCCGAGAACGTCCATGTAGAACTTCGATGCTTCCGGTACCTCCTCGGCTGTCACCAGGAGGTGGTCCATCCGGGGCGGGGCGATCCCCTTGAGGCCCTGGGGGACGGGGTGGGGATTCGTCTTGGGCAGATGACCGCCGACGTTCTCGACTTCCCTTACGAGCTCCATTTGATGTCCGGACGGCGTCTCGAATCGGATCGACTCTCCCTGGCCGATCGACTCGCCTCTCGAAATCCTGCTGACACCGAACCCGTAGGCTTCGACCTTCGATTCGAGCATCTCGAGGTCGTCATCTTCTTTGACCTTGAAGGAGAAACGATCGATCCCGACTCGGGGGTCGTAGCGGACGGCCAACGAATGGTGATCCTCCTCGTCCCAACACTTGAAGAAGATCTGATCGGCCGTTCGCTCGGTCTCGATCATGCCCATGACTTCGGTGTAGTAGGCGGCGGCGAGGTCGAGGTCAGGGACCGTGATGTCGACGTGTGCGAGACGCAAGATTCCCAAGTGGCTCTCCGATCGGGCTTGAATCGAAACTTAACCGGAGCGTTCCTTGATGTGGGAAGGTGTTCCACATAGAGGGACAGAACGATAAGGTCTGGCGCGATGACCGAACAAGGACGACCCGAGCAAATGCGGCAGGCGATGGCCGACTATGTCGGAACCGTTCACCAGGCGTATCTGTCGCAGGCCGAGATGGAACCTCCCGCGGTGCGAGGCCGGATGGCGTTGCTCGCCGGTCCATTCACCGTCGTCGCGGCCGGCGTCGGCAACCTCCATGTGGTGGCGACACGAGAAGAGTTGGTGGCCCCAAGCGGGGCCGAGGTTGCCATGGATTCCGAACTCGGGCCGCTGCGCTGGACTCTCCGCTTCTATGACCCTGTGGTGCTGCCGGCGCTGGGGATGATCGACGAATCAGCGGGCCCGGCAGGGGACCGCGTGCGTCGAACCCTTGGCATCACCACCTACCTCTATCACCTGATCGTCCAGCCCGGATCGCAGCTAACCGGGCACCACGCCGGCCACGCCGGATCCGGCCTTGCCAATGCCCACATCGCCGAGTCACGTGATTACGAGGAGATCCGCGCCAACGCCGGCTCTCGGACCGGGTTGGTCGATGAGATGGAAGGTGCGGCCCGGGCCGGGCTCCCCAAGGCGCAGGCCCTGCTCGCAGTCCAGATAGCTCCCGGGGATGAAACCGTTGAGGCACTCGCCGCGGCAGCGACGCCGGATGTGGTGAAGGTGCGTCGAGCGCTGCTGGAAGCATTGCGGGGATCGGGTGGCGGATAAGAAGGGAACGCTCAGCTCGGTCCGGAGCGCGGCTCGTCTTCTCAAGCAGTTTTCCAACCGGGACCGGGAGTTGGGAGTCTCAGAACTCGCCCGTCGGCTCGATCTCGGCAAGTCGACTGTGCACCGACTGCTCGTCACCCTGACCTCGGAGAATCTCCTCGAGCAGAACCTGGACAATGGCAAGTACCGGCTGGGGATCGCCATGCACGATCTCGGATCGGCAGTGGCGACCAGACTCGATCTTCACGAAGCCGTGATCCCCCCGATGGAGAGGCTGCGCAACATCACCGGTGAGACGGTTCACACGGCGGTGCTCGACGGGCGCGAAGTCGTATACGTCGAGCGTCTCGACTCGCCGCAGACTCTTCGACTTTTCCTCGAAGTGGGGCGTCGCAACTCCGCCCACCTCACCGCAACCGGCAAGTGCCTGATGGCGTACCTGCCGCCGGACGATCTCGATCGAACATTGAAGGGCTGGAAGCTGGAGGCGAGAACGTCCTACACGATCACCAGCCACGCCAAGCTGCGTGACGAACTCGGAGAAATCCGCAAACGTGGATACGCCGAGAACCGCTTCGAGTCCGAGCTTGGCGTTATCTCTGTTGCCGCTCCGATCCGAAATCTGGCAGGCGCCGTCGTGGCCTCGGTCAGCGTCGCAGGTCCCGACATCCGGATGGAGGAGAACACGCCGCAGGCGATCCAGGCCGTGCAGAAGGCAGCTGCGGTGGCCTCACACCGGCTCGGCTATCGGCGGTAGGTGGCGGGCGCATAATGAATCTCGTATGTTGTCAAGTTGCCGGCGGTTTGTGGACAGGACTGGGGTGGGCCACACCTGTTGGTGGGCAGGCTCGTATTAGGTCACACGGTCCGCCAAGAGTGGGCGGGTGGGGTCGACAGGTCATTATTAGGACAATGCTGGTGAGCATGTCAGCCGGTTTGTTGGGTCAGACCCCACCCACGATTTTCAGATCATGTGGGGAAGATGTTTGTAGGTTTGGCGGGCGACGTA
>JAYEGJ010000113.1:0-7799 GCA_034658975.1 Actinomycetota bacterium | reverse complement strand
TTAGAAAAGCCCCCGAAGGGGGGCTTTTCATTGTTGGCAAGATAGGGGGATCTCCGCGCCTCGGACTCTCCGTGGGCTTGGAGGGCTTGGCTGCCAGGTCCACCGTCCGCACGTCACCGACAACTCTCTGTGGACCAGGGTAGGGGCTGGTCTCATCGCAGTCGGCCACGCGGCCCTCACTGTTTTCGGGTCCGAGTAGCGAGCGGGGGCGGTCAGGGAACCCGCCCGGTCACACGGAGACCCCCTGTTGTCAACTAACCAAGTGTCGCGCGGTGTTGCTCAGGTGTCCAGGGAAAACCTGGAAGGCGATCAGATTGTTGTCAGAAACTCCCGCAAAACCTGGTTGAACACGGTCGGCCGTTCCAGAGATGGCAGATGGGCGGAGTTCTGGATGATCGCGGGCGGTCTGTCGCTGAGTCGATCGGCCAGGTACCACGCCGACTCGATCAGGTCGTGTTGATCATGGGCACCGACCACTGCGAGAGTCGGAACGGCTATCTCGTCGAGCCGGCCATTCACCGGTGGCTCGAACGGCTCCACGTACTTGCTCCGTTCCTTTTCTGTTGCGGCGGGGATCAGATCCATCTCGAGGAAAAGGTGAATGAGGGCAGGTTCGATGTCGTCCAACGTCCGTCCGTGCCCGGCGAGCCAGACCCGGGCCTCCAACTCGACGAGGGTGTCGAGGTCTCCCGATTCGGATGCCGCCTCAACCTGATCCCACAACTCGGACTCCGGCCACCCGTCCATTGGCTCCCAGCCACGGGCGGCTGCTCCCACCAGCACGAGAGCATCCACGCGCTCGGGGGATGCCAGGGCCACGTGCATCGCGATCCCACCGCCCAACGAGCAGCCGACGATCACCGCCGAACCGATGCCGAGATGATCCATGACAGCAATGGCATCTTCTCGATCGGCATAGGGTCCCGGCACCCATCCGGTCTTGCCAAATCCGCGCTGGTCGAAGGAGACGGTGCGATATCCGTCGAAACCCATCTGCCCCTGCCACATTCTCGAATCGGCGACCCCGGCGTGGATAAACAAGAGGGCTTGACCTTCGCCGGCATCCTCGTAGTAGATCCTCGTCTCGCCGACCGGTACGTATCCCGACTCCATGGCTCGGAACTTAGCGGCCCGTCCTACGAATGACTGTGGGATTTCTCCCCCTCCGTCGCCTCCGGCAACACCTCCCCCAACGTCGCTTCGCTCCTGGGGGAGGAAACGGTCGTTCCGTTCCTGGGGGAGTACCGCCGGAATTGCCCCCATCCGGCATCCCGGTACAATCCCGCTTGCAACTCCAATACCTCGGCCGAAGACCGCCGGTGTCGCAAGACTTAAGGGCACAGCCCGCCAGCGCAGGACCGCTTCTCGAAGCCCCTTGTCTTCTGCTGAGGGGCTTTATTGATGTCTAAGGAGCTAGCAATGCCAAGACCAGAGAAGGTCCAAGCTGTAACCGACATCCGAGAACGACTTGAAGGTGCCGAAGCGGTTTTCCTCACCGAATACCGCGGGCTCACCGTTCAGGCTGTGCAGGACCTGCGTAGGGCCCTGCGAGATAGCGGTGCCGACTACAAGGTCGTCAAGATGACCCTCGCCAAGCTCGCTGCAAGCGATGCCGGCATCGAGGGCCTCGACGAATACTTGTCCGGTCCCACCGCTATCGCTTTTGCCCAGGATGATCCTGTTGCAACGGCCAAGGCTCTCAAAGAGTTCTCGAAGTCGCATGAGGTATTCGTTCTGAAGGCTGGCGTTTTCTCGGGCAACATCCTGTCACCCGAAGAGATCTCCAAGCTCGCAGATCTTGCACCTCGCGACGTGCTGCTCGCGATGATCGCCGGCGCTGTCAAGGCCCCCTTGTTCAAGGCGGCAGGCATGTTCGGCTCGTTCAACCGCGACGCAGCGTCGATGTTCTCCCAGCTTTTGGACAAGAAAGAATCGGGCGAGTTTCTGCCGGAGGGCGGCGTTTCTGATGCCACCCTGCCCGCAGACGAGTCCACAGAGACCGCGGCCGATACGGCCGAGGAGGAATAGCAATGGCCAAGTTGACCAGTGACGAGCTTCTCAGCTCGTTCGAGGAGATGACTGTCCTCGAGCTCAAGGATTTCCTTGACGCCTTTGAAGAGAAGTTCGATGTGACAGCTGCCGCTCCCATGGCCGTGGCTGCCGCTCCGGCCGGTGGCGACTCAGCCGCTGCCGCCGAAGAAGAGCAGGACGAGTTCGACGTCGTTCTCACCGCCCCTGGATCCGCAAAGATCCAGGTCATCAAGGAAGTCCGTGCACTCACGAGTCTTGGCCTCAAAGAGGCCAAGGATCTCGTCGACAGTGCTCCGAACGCCATCCTGGAGGGTGTCGACAAGGAGACTGCCGATAAGGCCAAGGAGACCATCGAGGCCGCCGGAGGCTCCGTCGAGCTCAAGTAGCGAACTTCAGCGAACTTGTGGAAAAGGCCCCCTGTCCAGGGGGCCTTTTCTCGTCTGGGGCCTTTCTGCGCGGCGCAGGTTCGGTATACCGAACCCACAACATTAGGAAAAGTAGGAGGTCACCACGTCGGTCTCGCGTTCGCGCATGGCGACGTTGACATCGAGCTTCTCCAGGTTCTGGGCAATGGCCCTGGTCGCCTCCTTGACCGGGTGCTCGGCAAAGAACGCCTTGACATCTGCCGCAACCTCGGGTTGGGAGAGAGCTGAAAGGCCCTCGGCGATGCGAGGACGCGTCATGCCGGGCATTGCCTCCAGCACCTCGTCCCATCGCTGGCGCGCCTCGGTCCAGACCTCGGGTCCGGCTCCTCCCATCAACAGGCGTGCCCACACCCAGAATCCATCCTGGGCTCTGATGTCACAATTGATGACCTTCTCGAGAGTGGCCTTTGCTTCCGCCTCGCTTTCGACGACGGTCAGGGACCTCAAGTAGCGGACTTGATCCAGGGGTGTGGTCGAGTCGAGGTAGGCCTGCCACAGAGTTTCGGCCTCGTCGGCTGAACCGTGCTTGGCGTAGACGGCCAATGATGACGTCGCCAACTCTGGGTCCATGGCTCCGCCGTTGAGGAGCTGGGCCACGAGATCACGCGCATGCGTGACTGTGCTCTCGTCGTTACCCAGGTTGCCGAGGGTTGCGATCAGAGAGCCCCGGAGCCTCCGGTCGAGGTCGGAATCCGATTCGGAGACCTCCCAGCCGAGACGCTCGAGGGCAGGGGTCACCAGTTCACGGACAAATGCCTCGAATTCGGTTCGCACCTCGTCGGACAGGGCATGATGTTCGATGAGTCCCAGGCCGCCGATGATCACCGACCAGATGGCCTGCTCGGTCTCATCGGAGAACTCCTTGACGAGATCGAGGAAATGGGCCGAGTTGATCTGGCCGTTCCGGATAAACGACAGCGTGTCCGAGACAAGGGCATAACGCTCGTTGTCCTCCAACGTTGAGGCGTTGGCCAGCAGCCTGGCGAACAGAGCATCCTCGTACCGGGTGCGGTAGAAGCCGTAGCCCCCGGCGTTGGCGACGATCCAATCGATGTCACCGTCGAGGTTCAAGACTGACTCGTCGTCGTCGAGCAGGACCTTCATCTCAAAAGGCTCGCCGTTGACGGAGCCGCGTAGCTGCACCGGAATCTTCCAGATCGTGGCGTCCGACTCGTCGGGAATGGCGAGGTAGCGGCGCTGCGCCAGTCGGACTCCGCCGGGGACGACGCTCACGTCGACCTGGGGGAAACCACGCTGATAGACCCACGTGTTCATGATCTCGCTCACGGGCCAATCCGAGGCGGCATCGAGTCCCTCCCAGAGGTCCCCTGTCACCGTGTTGGCGTATTCGTGTTTCCGCAGGTAGTTGCCGACCCCCTCGCGGAACTGTTCGACCCCGATGAACTGCTCCAGCATCCAAAGGGCAGCAGATCCCTTGCCATAGGTGATCGAGTCGAACATCTCGTCGACCTCTTCGGGCGCGGTGACCTCGAATTCGATCGGCCTGGTGGTGACGAGCTGGTCTGTCCCCATCGCCCACGGCACCTCCTCGTTGACGAAGGCGAGCCATCGTTTCCACTCGGGATGCATATCGTCGGCGGCCTTGAGTTCCATGAAACTGGCGAATGCCTCGTTGAGCCAGGCCCCTTCCCACCAGGCCATGGTGACGAGGTTGCCAAACCATTGGTGTGCGATCTCGTGGGCTATCACGTCAACGCTGCGGCCGAGTTCGGCCTGACTGGCCTTCTCCTTGTCGATCACCAGGTAGGCGTCGCGGTAGGTGATCAGGCCGACGTTCTCCATCGCACCGGCCGCGAAGTCGGGAACGGCGATGTGGTCGAGCTTGTCCCCTGGATAGGGGATGCCGTAGTAATCCGAGAGATACTCGAAGCAGAAGATGGCATTCTCCAGAGCGACATCGGTGAGATGGAGATTGCCCTTGGGAACGATGATGCGAATGGGAGTACCCAACACCTCCACCGGATCGGTCGCCTCGAACGGGCCAGCGATGAAGGCCAGTAGGTAGGTCGACATCTTCATGGTCTGGGCGAACTCGAGCTCGTTGCGCCCATCGCCGAGAGGAGTCCGAGCTATCTCAGAGGTGTTGGAGTAGGCCTCGATGTCGTTGGCCACAACCATGGTGGTCTTGAAGGTCGCCTTGAAATCGGGCTCGTCCCAGCAGGGGAAGACTCGGCGGGCGTCTGTCGATTGGCACTGGGACGTGGCGATCATGTGCTCTTGGCCGTCGGCGTCGCGGTAGATCGATTGGTAGAGACCCCTCAACTGGTCATTGATGACTCCGCTGTGCTCGATTTCGAGCCGGTAAGAGCCGGGACGGATCTCGGTGGCAAGGGTGAGCGAGGCACGCTCGTATGTTTCGTCGTACTCGATCCCGGTGACGGCGATCTCGGCCGAGTCGGTGATCAGCTTGGCGCCCTTGATATCCACCTCCGAGGCGTTGAGGACGATGGTGTCGGTCGCTTCGTCGATGCCGAGTTCGATGCCAACTGTTCCCTCGAACTTGAGCGCTTCGAGATCGAGTTCGAGTCGGATGTCGTAGTGCGCCGGGACGATGTGACGGGGCAGTCGAAATTCGTTGGAAGACAAGTCAGATCCTCGGGAATTGCGGAAACAGCCATGGTACCGCCGGCCTGGAAATCCCGGAAAGTGGCGGATGGTTGAATGGGGTCGATGTTCCAGCCCCTCAGGACCGATCGGCTACTGCTCCGGCGTGTGCATTTGGATGACGTGGAAGCGCTCTGGCGTCGGCGTAATGAGCCGAGAGCTGCCGAGCTCCAGGCCTGGCCGCTTCCTTACACCAGGTCGCAGGCAGAAGAGCTGATTCAGAGTGCCCTGAACGACGATGGGCCGCGGTCGGATGAGTGGTTCATGATGACGATTGCAGACCCGGGCGACTCTGAGGTCATTGGTGAGCTCGTCCTTCAGCTCAAGTGGGGAGGAAGGGCAGCCGAGATCGGCTACACCCTCGACCCCGCCTGGTGGGGAAGAGGATATGCAACGGAGGCTTCGTCGGCGTTGGTCGAGTGGCTGTTTTCCGACGAGAGACTCACCCGGGTCGAAGGAATGCTCCATCCGGACAACGTTGCTTCGGCGCGGGTCCTGGAGAAGGTTGGAATGAAGCTCGAAGGACACACCCGTCTCTCCTTCTGGCTCGGCGACGAGAACAGCGACGATCTCATCTACGGGATGACTCGCTCCGACTGGGTCGAGTGGCAGAACCGACCCATCGAAGCTCCGAAGGAGGTCCGGCTAGTTGAGATCACCCCCGACAATTACGGACGAATCGGGCGATTGGAGACTCACCACACCCAGCGGAGCTTCGTCGCCACGATGGCCCAGTCATACGCCGATGCGCTGTTTCCGGAGGTCTACGAAGGTGCTCCGATGGTGCCATGGATGAGAGGGGTGGCGGCCGACGGCGATCTTGTCGGATTCGTGATGCTGGCCGAGATCACCGACCATCATCCCGAGCCCTATTTGTGGCGACTCCTGGTGGATCGGCTTCATCAGCGTCGCGGGATTGGCACCAGCGTGCTCGACGAGGTCGTTGCTGCTGCCGAAGCGATGGGCGCCCACTCTCTGGTCACCAGTTGGGAAGAAGGCCGCGGTTCGCCGAAACCTTTCTACGAACGATATGGCTTCGAATCAACCGGCCGGATCATCGACGGCGAAGTGGAGGCTCGGTTGGCCCTCTAATCTGCCGACGATGACGGACCCCTCCACCATCCTCGTTTCGGTCAATGGCCCCGACCACCCGGGTATCTCGGCCGCGTTGATGGATGTTCTCGCCGCGGGCGACGCCGAGATCTACGACGTGGAGCAGATCGTCGTTCGGGGCCGGCTCACCCTGAATGTCCTTGTTGGGCTTGCCGCCGAGCAGGCGACTATCCGGGACCTCCTGTTCTTCGGGTGGGAAGAGGGCCTCGATGTCGACTTCGAGGTTGTGGACACGACCCCGACGCCACCAAAGAGGCTTGCCATCGTCACGGTCATCGGGCTTCGGGTGGGTCCCGACGACTTTGGGGCCGTGGCTCGCGCCATCGCCGCCGGCGACGGAAACATCGAGCGGATCTTCCGCTTATCGCGCTATCCCGTCCTGAGCTACGAACTCACCATCTCCAACGGTGACATCGATCTGATCCGTGCCGGTCTGGTCGATGCCGCCGCGGAGCGTCCAATAGATGTCGCAATCCAACCCGAAGGACTGGAGCGTCGCGCCAAGAGGATGGTGGTTCTCGATGTCGACTCGACTCTCATCCAGAACGAGGTGATCAACCTGTTGGCGGCCGAGGCCGGCGTGGAGGAAGAGGTGTCTGCGATAACGACATCGGCGATGGCCGGGGAGATCGACTTCGAAGAGTCACTCCGTGAACGAGTCGCCCTGCTCGAGGGGCTCGGCCAGGAAGCGTTTGATCGGGTTTTCAGGGCGATCACCGTCACCCCCGGCACCCGGACGTTCATCCGAACCTTGAAGAGACTCGGGATGAAGACTGCGATCGTATCCGCCGGGTTCACCAGATTCGCCGACGCACTAGCCGCCGACCTTGGCATCGACTACTCGCTGTCGAACACTCTCGAGATCGAGGGTGAGACTCTCACCGGCGGTCTAGACGGCGAACTCGTCGATTCTGCCAAGAAAGCCGAGTTCCTGAGGTCGATTGCCGAAAAGGAGGCGATCCCTCTCAATCAGGTAGTGGCTGTCGGCGACGGTGCCAACGACCTCGACATGCTTGCCGCGGCCGGGTTGGGGATCGCCTTCAACGCCAAGCCGATCGTCAAGGAGAGGGCGGACACCACGGTGTCGGTCCCATTCCTCGACGCCATCCTGTTTCTCATGGGTGTTCGTCGTGAGCACGTCGACGCAGCAGACGCCGCCGACCCCGAGTTCGATCAACCTCCACTACTGGATGTTCCCGGTACTCCGCCGGTCTAGGAGTCTGCTGAGTAATGCCGTTGCTCAGATCGGCGGCCAGACGCGCCAGTCGCAAGGACGAGGTTTCGCCACTCCTTGTGTCGGAATGGTGAAGCCGAGGACACCGCGAGTGGTGATGGCTGGTCGTTCGAGATGGGTGACATGCATTGTTCAGCGGGCTCCTAGGTAGCTCTCGACGGCTCTCCGGCTGGCCGCGACCTCGGACAACGTGAACTCGACCCGGAACCCCATGGCGCGGTTGATCCCGAGCATGGCGTCATTACCCTCGGCGTTTCCGGTCTCTTCGTAACGACCCCCCGGCCATTTCTCCAGGGCCTCGAGATTGACCGCGGCCTTGACCCACTTGCCCAGGGCGTGGCCCCGGTGCGCCGGGTCGACCATTGTCGTGG
>JAYEGJ010000112.1:0-28012 GCA_034658975.1 Actinomycetota bacterium | reverse complement strand
CGTCCGTGCCCAATAGTCCAGCTGTCGGTATGTGATCCCGACCAACTTGCACACCTGTGGAGCTCGGTATCCCAGCTCCGGTTCTCGAGTCATTTCAACCTCCGGATTACATGCGTGTAACTCCGCTGCCGGGAAAGCTAACGCCGATGGATCGGTCATGTCAATGCTTTCCTGTGGAAAACTGTGTCGAGTCTCTAAAACGCCTAGTCAGGGAGTTGTGGATTCAAGCTCCGGTTTGGACGAACTTGGCGGCCTTGTCGACCTGATCGCGGGTTCCGACCACCACCAGACGGTCGCCCACATTGAGTGGGGTCTCGGGGCCGGGGTTCACGACGACCTCGTCTCCCTCGACCGCAAGGACCATGGCCCCGGTGGCCTCTCTGATGCCGCATTTCCGAAGGGTCATTCCGTCAACCGCGCAATCATGGGTGATGTCCAGTTCTTCAACATGGAACTCGACTGGGTTTCCCCCGATCACGACATCGACAATCTGGGCCAGTTCGGGTTGAATTGCCATGAGAGCAAGGCGCTCGGCGCCCACAGCCTGGGGCGCGACGACGGCGTCGGCTCCTGCCAGCCTCAACTTCCGCTCGGATCGTTGTTCGGTGGCACGACAGATGACGCGTAGCTCGGGGCGAAGAGCCTTGACCGACAGGGCGATGACGAGGTTGTCCGAGTCGTCGGCGACACAGGCGATGAGTGCCTTCGCCGAATGGACTCCGGCCAGTTCCAGGACGTCGTTGTGAGTTGCATCTCCGGTGATCACGATGGCGTCGACCGCCCGAGCCGCCTGAACCCTGTCCGCCTCGGATTCGATCACCACGACATCGACGCCCTTTTCCGTCAATTCGGTCCACGTGCCAAGACCGACCCGGCCGAATCCGCAGACGATCACATGGTTATTGAGTCTCGCCGCCTGGTTCTGCATTCGTAGCCTTCTTCGGGTTTCGCCTATGTCAACGAGGTATTCAACGGTCGCGACGGCAGTGTAGATCGCGATGCCGAAGCCACTTACCACTATGAGAAGTGTCCACAGCCGGCCGAGATCAGAGAGGCTGAACACCTCGGCGAATCCGACGGTCGTGATGCTGATCACCACCATGTAGAAGGCGTCGAACAGGGAGACACCTTCGATGAACACATAGCCGATGGTCCCGATAACGACGATCACGGCCAGGGCCCCGAGGCCGTAGGTAATGCGGCGTTTTGGCATGGCTAGTGGCTAGTGCTCCGGTGGTTCGTGGCCTTCGTGGCCCAGGAAGTCCTCGACCGTCGCCTCCTCGAGGAACTCCCTAAAACGCGCCACCTCTTCTTCATCGTCTTCTTCCTCGAAGTGGACGCCGGCATCATCGAGCACACCGGGAAGTGCGAACACAGGAGTGCCCGTCCGTACCGCCAGGGCGATGGCATCGGATGGCCTGGAGGTGACCTCGACCTCCTTGCCCGAGACATCGAGTGCCAGGTCGGCGTAGAAGATCGAATCGCGCATCTCGGTGATTACCACCCTGGTCGCCAGGGCACCCAGAGCGTCGATGACCGACCTCATCAAGTCATGGGTCAGTGGTCGTTGGGGCACGACCCCTTCCAGAGCGGTAGCAATGGCCGTCGCCTCGTTGGCCCCAATCCAAATGGGCAGGTATCGGCTGCCGTCCTGTTCCTTCAAAAGGACGATCGGCTGATTGGAAGGCAGTTCGACTCTGACGCCGACTACCTCCAGCGCTATGAGCCCTCCATTGTCCGCCATGAGAAGAGGTTATCACCGGCAGTCGTATCAGCCGGCGTGAAGGGCAGTTGCGAGGATCTTGGGATTGTCGACGAAGGCTTCAATGTCCATCACCGCCCAGATCGACCGCATGTTCCGGTAGAAGCCCTCCCAATCCAATCCGTAGCCGATGAGGAACTCGTCGCCGACTTCGAAGCCTCGATACTCGATTGGCACATCAGCGACACGGCGACGCGCCTTGTCGAGCAAGGCCGCGGTGGAAACCGAGGCCGCCCCCCTGTCGATCATCATCCGCCTGAGCACGTTCAACGTGAGACCCGTGTCGACTATGTCCTCGATGATGACCACGTGGCGATCGAAGACCGACGTCAACAGGTCCATCGCTATCGCGATTCGTCCACTCTCGCCAAATCTGTTGAGACCAAGGAAATCGACTTCGCAATCGGTGGCCACTTTCCTGGTGAGATCGGCGGCGAACGGGACGGATCCCTTCAACATGACCACGAACAAGGGGTTCCGATCCCTGTAATCGTGGGTGATGGCCTCACCTAGCTCAGCGGCTCGCGACTGGAGATCGGCCTCGGAGAGAACCTCCGTGGCAAATCCGAGGTCTCTCATCTCACCCACCCTGCACCAGCTTCCACCAGAAACTCATCGACGTCCACAGATCCTCCGGGCTGTCGCCGGGATGACGGTTGACAACGCTGATCGGCAGTGGAGTCGGCTCGGGTACCGCAACGGGAGGTGTAGGTGGGTCCGTGACCAATCCTTGACCGGCGAGATGCACAAATGTCTCGATGTTGGCCGTGGCGACCAGCGGACTCGGGCTGACGCGGCCCTGCACCGAGGCGTACGGGATCTGGCTGGCGACGGTGCCCACTATCCGAAGTTGGGTGAATCCGTAATCGAACAGCGCTGTTGCGTCGGCGAAGTGGGCTCGCGAACCATCCGACCCCAAAACAACCGCATAGAGCCGTCGCCCGTCCCGTTCTGCCGTGGCCACGAAGGTGAGCAAGGCCTGAGCGGTGAATCCCGTCTTGATACCGCCGGCGCCGTCATATGACCCAAGCATGAGGTTGGTGGTTGTACCGATCCGCTTGGTGCCATCGGGAGCATCCGGAAACACCACGATCCGACTTCGCACGATGTCGGCGAGCCCTTGGTGTGACATGGCAACCCGGGCAAGTTCAAGGAGGTCGTTGGCGCTGGAATGATGTTCGGGGGCGTCGAGGCCGTGGGGGTTGGCAAAGCTCGTTTCGGTGAGTCCGAGTTCCTGGGCCCTTTCGTTCATCATGTCGACGAACCCCTCTACTGACCCGCCGATGTGTTCGGCGATCGCTGTAGCCGCGTCATTTGCGGAGTGGATCATTGCCGCCTTGAGCAGGGCATCGAGAGTGAGCGTCTCACCTGCGACGAGATCGATCTCACGCTCGCCCGTGCCGGCAGCGTTCTCCGAGACAACCACCAGATCGTCGAGGCTCCCTCGCTCGATGGCGAGGAGCCCCGTCATGATCTTGGTCGTCGATGCCATGGCCCGCTCCTCATCCACGGCCTGCGAAGCCAGCACCTGATCCATGGATTCGTCGAACAGGACCCACGCGGCTGCGGTAACCGCAGGGGGCTCGGGCATCGGGAACCCATCCTGAACCCGAACGGGAAACTTCCCCGGACTTGCCAGCGCAGGAAGCGAGAGACTGAGTGCAACGACCACTGTGAGGGTGGTGGCCAACGTCCGACGACTCATCAGGTGATCTGCTGCCTCAGCTCGGTGGATAGCAAAGCCTTGTGAATAACACGCACCGATTCGGAGCAGGAATCGAGGATTTCACGAGCTCGGGCTCTGGACTCGGCATTGTTGGCCCGGGCGAGCGGTGATACGAGTTGGGTGAGCAGGTCGGCCTCGCGATCTACGCCGAGCCTGATGGCACGAAGATGCCGCGGTTCGAGCCCGAACTCCATGAGCCTCTTGGCCTCGGCTCCTACAACACCTGCCTCAGCCGGAAATACCGCCGAGTCATCGATCGGACGGATGAGGCCAACATCGATCAAGGCGTCGGCTTCGGCCGCAGTCAGCCCTGATCGTTTGAGCAGAGTGGTCATGTCGAGAGGCTGGCCCTCCTCACCGAGGCCGCCTGGAGCGGAAGCTGTGGACTCGACGGAGTTTTCGCCCCGTTCCCAAAGGGTCAGCTTCGACTTGATTACCTTCAGCGGCAGGAAGTGATCGCGCTGCTGCTGGAGGATGAAGCGGAGCCGTGCGATGTCATCGGAGTCGAATTGGCGGTACCCGCTGGGCGACCGGCCCGGGTCGATGAGGCCTTGACTCTCGAGAAACCGGATCTTCGACACGGAAACATCCGGGAAGTCGTCTCGGAGGAGGTTGATCACCTCTCCGATACTGAGTGGCTTACGTTCAGGCATCCCCGTGCGCAACCACGAAGTGGAATCGTCCGACCATCACTTCATCTCCGGCGGACAGCTTGGTCTGGTCGACACGCTCTTGGTTGACATATGTGCCATTCGTCGACCCGCTGTCCTCAACGGAGATTGAATCACCGGTGGTCACGAACCGGCAGTGATGTCGTGAGACAGTCACATCGTTGAGGAAGATATCGCTCTCCGGATGTCGTCCGACGGTGGTGTTGCCCGGCTGAAGCAGGTATGTCATTCCGGCGCGGGGGCCCCTCTCGACCACGAGGGCGAACCCGGAGAGACCCTCGATATGTGCCGCCTCATCCGGGGTCAGCGGATGACCGGTCCGATCGGAGATCGGCACATAGAGGACAGTTGGATCGGTCTCTACCTCAACCTGAGGCTTTGGTTCGGGCGTATCTGCGCCGCGCTCGTCTGTCATTTCCCCCCTGATGATAGGACCCAGCCAGCGTTGGGCCGGTCTTGGACTACTCGGTCAGGTCTCGATAGCCGGCTGCGTCGAGCAGGCCATCAGTGTTGACCTCGCCATCGACGGTGATTTCGGCCAGCCAGCCATCCCCATAAGGACTCGAATTGACGAGTTCGGGCGAATCTGCAACTGCCTGATTGATGGCAGTGACAGTGCCGGCGAACGGCGCATAGACCTCGCCCACCGACTTGGTGCTTTCGATCTCAGCCAGGAGATCATCCTTGGCAACAGTCGATCCTTCGTCGGGCAGTTCAACGTATACGACGTCTCCAAGTTGATCCTGTGCGTAGTCGGTGATTCCGACGCGGACGACGTTGTCGCCCTTACGCTGTATCCACTCGTGTTCGTCGCTGTAGACCAGATCTTCCGGTACTTGCATCAATTCTCCTCGCCGACCGACGCGGACTCTACCTGCGTCAAAACCTTCTTCGCGTCGCTGGCGTATTGGAATGCCACGAACCAGTAGACGGCGAGCCCTGCCACCCCGAATAGCCACCCGAGCCCGTTGAAGAGCCACGGAACGACACCGGCCGCCCCCAGATAGAACGCCGGGATGGCCCCATACAGCCAGGCCGTCGCCAGCTTGCCGAGATATCGGACTTCGAGGGTGCCTGCCCCCTTCGCCCACAGCCGCAGGGCAAGGCCGCCCATGAAGATCTCCCTTGCTATGAGAGGCCAGCCGACCACAGCCGGAACCACGTTGGCTATGAGGCCACCGACCACAGCCGAGGCAATCATCAGGCGGTCAGCCACCGGATCCAGAGCCTTGCCCAGAGCGGTGACCTGATTGAGGCGGCGGGCGAGATAACCATCGATCCAGTCGGTCCAACCGATGATGAATATGAACCAGGCGGCCATCGCAATGTCTTCCTTGACGAGAAGGACCCACCAAAAGACACCGACACCGATGAGACGAACGAACGAGATGACGTTCGGGATGGTGAGAATCTTGTTGCTGACAGTGGGTTGGGCCACGTCGGCAGAGTACAGGGTCAGTCAGCGGGGCTTACGTCAAGGACGCCGCCCAGCCGGGCCTGAATACCGCCAAGACCGTCGGCGTGACCGAAGGACACGCGGTCCGACCTGAAGGCCTCGGTTATCTCCGATGTGTAGAGGAGCAAGTAGGGCAAGTCGGCGGCGAGAACCGATTCCATCGCCCAGAGGGCCACGGAAGCATCCTCGACCGTAGAAGCGCTCTCATATGCCGCCAGCGCCTGCTCGAAAGCCTGGCTGGAGTATCCGGTGTTGTTCACTGCGCCGGTTGTGGAGAAGAGAGGCCGGTAATACCCGGGCCATGTCGGGTTGCCGAGAGTCCAGCCCAAGAGGTACATGTCGTAGTGCAGAAGGCCGTCCTCGTCGGCGGTGAATGCAAGGTCGACCACCGTGTCGAAATCGGTTTCCACCGGCCGGGCGTCAAACCCGAGCAGACCCAGGGCTTCGGCGATGGTGGCGGCGTGAATGGGACGCGACGGGTCGTACTCATCGCCAGGTGTGAGAATGGTCAGAGGAGCGGGGGCGACGCCATCGATCAGCAAGCCGGAGCCGGCAGAAATCACCCCGTCGGCGGATATCTGGGGCTCAACTTCCCAGGTGTACCCCGCGGCACGGAGTCCAATCAGTGCCCGGCTCAGGCGACTCGCTACATCGCCGCTGAACAGCACCTCGTTTGCGGAGGCCCCGTCGGGGGAGAACCACTTCACGTTGGCCGATGACACAAAGCTGTTGGCGACGGTTGCCCCGGTGGGAATCTCGTTGGCGATGTCGTTGCGGTCGACCAGAAGCGCCAAAGCCGCCCTGAAGGCCTGGTCCGACATCGGCGCCCTGTTCAGATTGAACCCGAGATACCGAACACCGTTGGCGGGGCTGTTGGTGACTTCCATCGCGGTATCGGCACCAAGTCTCTCGGCGTGTGCTGCCGTGAGGCCTTTCGGAGACAGCACGTAGTCGATTTGGTCTTGCTCAAGAGCCGTGACCGCTTCTTCCTCTGAGGAGAAGACGTGGTACTCGACGATGTCGGGGGTTGAAGTCAGCCCATATCCAGGGTTGGCATTGCTGATCAGAAGATTGTCTTCGACCGACTGGAGATTCAATGGGCCACTGGCCGGGTCATCGGCGCCGGAGAGCTCGTAGAGAGCTGCTGCGTCGAGTCCGCTGAGTTTGCCGGACCAGAATCCGGAGGACATCACAGGGGCAAGACCCGGACCGTGTGGCCAGATCCCAAGGGTCGGCCTTTCGGAGAATTCGATGCGAAGCTCGTAGTCCGAATCGGCGTGAACCGACTCGATGACCGTCGGGAAGGCTTCGCTCCAACTGCCTCCGAGCCCGAGAGACCGGACCGTCTCGAACGTGAAGACGACGTCGTCGGCGGTGATCGGAGAGCCGTCACTCCACGAGAGATCCTCGCGAAGTGGCACCCGAACCCGCCACCCCTCCGAGTCGAAGCTGGGAGTCACGGTCTCGGTCGCCAGTTCCGGCTCGAGAATCCCGGTGCCGGGAGCCAGTGAGTACAACGCAACCTTGGTCGGACCGAGGATGTATGAGTTCCACACAGACGGCTGATCGCCGTAGAAAGCCCAGAAGTTCTCGGTCGTAACCCCAGCGAGAACTCCGATGCGGTAGGCGAATGGTTCGGGTGCCGTGGTGGTCGGAGCGACGTCTTCAGACGTATCCGACGGGGCGGTCTCCTCGGCAACCGCGGTGGAAGGCTCCGGATCGGCCACAAGCGCGATGGCGCTTGGATCGCCTCCCGGGCCCACTTGAAGGACGGCGGCGATCGCGATGCCGAAGAGCACCACCGTCGCACCAATTGTTCTAAGTGTCTGCTCGCGCAATGCGGCGACCTCCCAACGAGTTGATCGGCACTCGCCTGGTGCGCCTTAACCGCCCATTCGCGCAAACTTGGAGATAGTCACGGGGCCCGGCTGGAAGTACGGCATCCGAGAGCGGTAATCTGGCCTGGCTCGGGCGGACATCGCTCGGTGTCTCGGGCTGTGGCGCAGCTTGGTTAGCGCGCGTGACTGGGGGTCACGAGGTCGGAGGTTCAAATCCTCTCAGCCCGACGACGAGGGAGCCCTGGGAAACCCCGGGGCTTCCTTATGATTCCAATTTAGGACTCAATGGACCACGACCCCGACGATGTGCAGAACCGGATGGCCGACGCCCCGGAGCTGAGTTCTCTGAGAGCGACTTCAGAGAAGCCCTCATGGCTGAGCAGACGCGCGCGATCACTCCTCCTCGCAGTGCGAAGCCGAACAGGTCTGACGATCTTGTTGGCCCTGGCCATCATGGCCACGCTCGGGGTGTTCTTCTGGGTCGGTTCCTAGTCGTCGGCGCTTTCGGTCGGTCGTCTCCTGACTATCAGGAAGCCGGCCAACGCAACCAACCCCGTCACGAGGGTTATGACGATCAGGATGCGGAGAAGGTCGTACAGCCCGGCCGTTACGCCATCCAAGAGCGCCCCGACGACCTCTCCTGACCAAGGAGTCAAGGAGTCCGCTGGCTCGGAGACCGCATCTCTCGAGGCGGTTAGGCCCGGATATGGGCCGTACTACCTCAGGTCGGCTTTTTAACCACTAGAACACCGTTTCGAACAGCCAGACGACGCCCTGGACCAAGCGCCAACCCAGGTAGAGGACGACCAGCACCACCATCAGCTTGAAGCTGAATGGCGTCTTGATCTCCTGATCCTGATGTGATTGTTGTGGGTCGGTCATCTCTCGCTCTTCGTGCGGGTAACGAAATGAATCGGATTGCCCAGGAAGTCATGCTCTTGACGCAGCTTGTTCTCGATGAATCTCAGATAATCCTCGCCCAAATCGCCACCCGAGAGGAACACCACGAACGTCGGGGGCGCCGTCCCGGCCTGAACCACGTAGTGGAGCTTGGGACGTCGTCCTTTGCGTACTGGCGGCGGATGCCGCTGAGTCCAGGCCCGAAAGTCGCGATTCAGGCGACCCGTTGACACACGAGTCTCAGCCGTCTCCAGAACCGCTTCGATCGCCGCGCCCAGCCTGCCAACCCGAGCTCCGGTCTTGGCGGACATCCTCAGCACCGGAGCCCAGGACAAGAATCCAAACCGGTCAGGCAGCGAACGCTCCGCCAGCTCACGTTGCTCGTCATCGACGGCGTCCCACTTGTTGAGCACGATGATGACCGCGGCACCCGTCTCCACGATCTCGGAGGCGATGCGCTGATCCTGATGGGTCACCCCTTCGGTCGAATCGACCATGAGAATCGCCACATCTGCACTTGCGAGAGCCTCCCTGGCGCGGAGCACGGCGTAGAAGTCGGCGTCCTCGTTTATCTGTGGCTTCCGCCGAATGCCTGCCGTGTCGACAAGCCGGTAGCTCTCCCCGTCGATTTCCACCTCGACGTCAATCGGGTCGCGAGTCGTCCCGGGCACCTCGGAGACGATCACCCGGTCCTCGCCCACAAGCCTGTTGAGAAGGGTGGACTTGCCGACATTGGGACGACCAACGATGGCAATCCGCGGGAGCGGATCCTCCACTGCATCTGTTGATTCCTCAGGAAGAGCCCCGACCACCTCGTCCAACAGGTCGCCCACTCCCCTGCCGTGATAGGCGCTGATCGGGTTTGGCTCACCCAGTCCCAAACCCCAGAATCGGTCTACGTTCCATTCCGACGCCGCATCATCGAGCTTGTTCGCTGCGAGAACGATCGGAATGCCGGCCGCTCTCAGGATCGTGATCACCCCCGCGTCGTCGTCGGTCAACTCGGCTGTTCCGTCGACGACGAGCACCACGACATCGGCTCCGGAGACTGCACCCTCGGCTTGCTCTCGAATCGAGCGATTGAGATCACCATCCGGCTTGACCTCCCAGCCGCCGGTGTCGACGATCAAGAAGTCACGCCCGGCCCAATCAGCCTCGAACTCGCGCCGATCCCGCGTGACTCCAGATAGCTCTTCAACGACGGCGGACCTCGATCCAATGATCCGATTCACCAAGGTCGACTTGCCGATATTGGGTCTGCCGACGATGGCTACGACCGGGAGCTGTCTCATGAGCTGACCAGATCCAAAGCTTCGGTTGCGTTCCACTCGCGATCCTTGTCGAGGAGGGAACCTGCTGCCGGTCCCCTCGCTCCCACGCCGGCCTCCACGAGCGCCTGCAGAGTGGACACGAAAGCGCGAAGCTGTGGGGGAAGCGGGAAATACTCCTCTTCCTCGGTTGCACTCCAGAGCTCGAAGCCATCCTCAGGCTCGAGAGCGTCGATTACCTCCTGGACGAGATGATCGGGAGCGGACGCCCCGGCTGTCAATCCGACCGTCGAAACGCCTTCGAGCCAGCTCTTGTCGATATCCGACGCCGAATCGATTCGATATGAGGCAGTGCCGTTCTCCCTGGCAACCCGGACCAAGGCCTGGGTATTGGAGGAGTTGTGCGATCCGACAACCAGGATCAGATCGCAAGAGTCGGAAAGCTCCTCCACGGCCTGCTGCCGGTTGGTCGTGGCGTAACAAAGGTCCGACTTCCGCGCGGTCTTGAGTTCTGGAAACCGGGTAGCTGCTTCGTCCATGACCTGACGCCACTCGTGGAGTCCGAGCGTCGTCTGGGCAACGAGAGCGACCTTCGACGGATCGGTTGGAGAGAAATCACCGAGTCCGGATTCAGGTTCGACGAGCGTTATCGCCGCGGGCGCCTCGGCCACAGTTCCCATCGCCTCGTCATGGCCCTCATGTCCGATGTAGATGATGTCGTATCCCTTCCGCGACATCAGCTTGACCTCGTGGTGGACCTTGGTGACCAACGGACACACCGCGTCGATGACCACGGCAGCCCGGCTCTCTGCTGCTGCGACCACATCTGGAGCCGAGCCGTGGGCCGAAAGCATGATCGGAGCGCCCGGGGGTACTTCCGATATGTCGTCGACGAACTCGACTCCGACACGTTCGAAGGCGCGCACGACCCACTCGTTGTGCACGATCTCGTGGTAGCAGTAGACCGGCCCGTCGAAGATGCGCGTCATCCAGGTCAGTGCCTTGATCGCCATTTCGACACCGGCACAGAAGCCGCGGGGCTCAGCTATTAGGACTCGATTGACCACGATGAGGCGATTCTAAGAGTCACCCGGAGGTTGAGGACTTCGCGTCGAGGAGACCGACCACCGCTTCTACAACCTCCTCGAACGAGAGATCGGACGTATCCAAGACATGCGCCCCCTCCGGAACAGCCAGAGGGGAAGCAGCCCGGGTCGAATCGGCGCGGTCTCTCCGGTTGAGGTCGTCGATGGTTTCTTCGAGATCGGCCCCGACCTGGACCGCTCGCCGCAACGCACGAACCTCGGGGCGGGCGTCGAGATAGACCCTGACGTCAGCATCCGGGAACACGATCGAACCGATGTCACGCCCCTCGACCACCGCACGGCTCCCCCTCTTCTCCACCCAAATGCGTTGTAGATCCACCAACAGCTCTCTGACTCTTGGCAATGCCGAGAGCTGCGATACAGCCTTGGTCACCGCATCCCCCCTGATCTCGTCGTTGATGTCGTCGCCGTCGAGCGTCATCAACCCGTCGCTCTGGTCCAGTCTGGCCACGGCGACGACTTCGAACACGGCTGCCTCATCGGCGAGGTCGACACCCGAACGCAGGGCCGCCAGCGTCGCGGCCCGATAGAACGCACCCGTGTCGAGGTATGGGATCCCGACCCGCGCGGCAACAGCCTTGGAAACGGTGCTCTTGCCGGTGCCACTGGGGCCGTCGACAGTCAGGATCATGGAAGACATCGGCCGCCAGCGTATTCGGGAACATTATGGGAGAGGCGCCGGCCCCAGAGGGTTGTCCTACTTGGGG
This sequence comes from Actinomycetota bacterium, assembly GCA_034658975.1. Classification (GTDB taxonomy): domain Bacteria; phylum Actinomycetota; class Acidimicrobiia; order Spongiisociales; family ZC4RG35; genus SZUA-217. The sequence continues at coordinate 16,578 of JAYEGJ010000112.1, read as the reverse complement.
GGTACTTCGGACAATGGGGGCGAAATCGGAGCCGGGGCCTCTTCCCACCGATAAATGTAGTCGAATGTGCGCTCGAAGGGGCGGCTAGCGAGTTCCTAGTCGGTCAGCATCTCCAGCATTTCCCAGTATTCGGGCCATGTCTTGGCCACTGCGTCCGCTCCGGTCACCACCACTCCGTCCACCTTCAAGCCGACCAGGGCCGCCGCCATTGCTATCCGATGGTCCCCATGTGAGTCAACACTCGCGCCAACCGGATCGGAACGCCTTACGACGAGATTCTGGCCATCGACAGTCACGTCGCCTCCCAAAGCCCTCAATTCCCGGGTAATGGTGCGAAGACGATCCGACTCCTTGTACTGAAGGGAGTGAAGACCGTCGATTCGGCTCTCCCCTTCGGCGAAGAGACACGCTGTGGCCAATCCCAACGATCCGTCGGGTGCATCCGACATGTCCACGTGGATCGCCCTGAGCCCATGCTCCGGGCCAGACACCAAGAGGCCACTCTCGACGTCTTCTATCTCGCACCCCATCTCCGCAAGGCAGTAGGCCACCTTGATGTCGGGTTGAGCCGTTGAGAAGTGGAGACCCTCGACCAGGACCTTGCCCCCGGTTATCGCTGCCGCCACCATCGGGTACACGGCCGCAGAAACGTCGGGCTCGATAACGTAGTCGGTCGGCCGATATCCGTCGTTGGCAGCGTCGAATCCGGTGATGTTTGGGGAAACCCGCGCTCCAAACGCCTCCATCAAGTCGACGGTCATGTCTATGTACCGCGAAGATCCGGCGAGACCCTCGAGCCGCACCGATGTCTGTTCGGTCGCACAGGGGGCCGCTATCAGCAGCGCTGTCGCATACTGGCTGCTCTTCGAACAGTCCACCCTCATCCGGCCACCCCAAAGTCCTCCCTGCCCGGCGACGGTGATCGGCAGATGACCATCCTCGGATCGAATGTCGACACCTTGTTCGTGGAGAGAATCGATCAGAGGCTGCATTGGCCGCTCGTTGAGTCGTCCCCGCCCGGTGAACTCGGTCGGTCCTTCGGCGAATACCGCAAGAACTATCGCGATCCGGGCGGTGAGCCCGGATTCTCCAAGATCCAACGAACCGGTCGGAGTGATCAGGTGCCCTCCGCGGCCGTCTACCGCCCAGGGGTCGGCGCTGTCGTCGACGTCGATTCCGTAGCCTCGGACCACTCGGAGCATCGCGTCTGAGTCCTCCGCTCGAAGAGCGCCATAGAGATGGGATCTGCCCGAAGCCAGGGCGCCCGCCGCCAGTGCCCTGATGGTCGCCGACTTGGAGCCGGGAGGGCGCACAACTGCATCCACCGGAGAGGCGGCCTTTCGGACTCGAGCGATTGGGGTCAATTCGTGGATGAGGCTAGGAGGCTCGCTACCTCGGCCGTTTCGAGAAGGCGGGATTCCCCTTCCTTGAGCCGTTGATCGGATATGGGTCCGATCGCCGTTCTGACAAGGCGACTCACCTCGAACCCGAGAGTCGAAAACATCCTGCGGACCTCCCGGTTGCGCCCCTCGACCATCACAATCTCGACCAGAGACTGCCCTCCCGAGCCGTCGAGCAACCGAGCCGACGAGGCGGCGGCCCGACCGTCATCTAGTTCCACACCGTCGACCAGTCGTCGAATCTGGCCACGCGATGGCTTTCCATCGACGAGGGCGACATACCGCTTGGTGATTCCGTATCGGGGGTGTGTCACACGATTGGTGAGCTCGCCGTCGTTGGAGATGAGAATCAGGCCCTCCGAATCGGCATCGAGGCGGCCCACGGGATAGAGACGAACCTCGTCTTCGATCAGTTCAACGACCGTGGTGCGCCCCTGTGGGTCGTCCGCGGTGCTGACCACGCCGACCGGCTTGTAGAGCAGATAGGTTCGCAACGCCGGGTTGACCGGAAGCGGGGCTCCGTCGAGGGTCAGCAGCTCCGATTCGACGTCGACACGATCACCTAGTCTCGTTGACCGGCCGTCAATACGGACTCTCCCCTCTTCGATGGCCTCCTCTGCCTTTCTCCGGGACATGAGACCGGCGTTGGCAATCGCCTTCTGAATGCGGATCCGCTCCGTCATCTTCACGTATTTCCGGGTCGGAGACTGTCCTCGAGTGAGTCAACGAATTCCGCCGGCGGGACGTGGTCGGCCAATGGTGGCAAGTCTTCGAGGGATTCCATCCCAAGTTTCTCGAGGAACAGAAGTGTGGTCCCGTAGACCGCGGGGTTGCCGGGAACATCGAGACGCTCGACCTCCTCGATCAGCGCGAGTCGCTCGAGGGTCCTCACAGCGGATTCGGAGTCGACGCCACGGATCTCTGAGATCTGAGAGCGGGCGACTGGCTGTCGGTAAGCGACTACCGCGAGTACTTCGAGGGCAGCGGAAGACAAACGCCGGGCTGTCGCCGACGAGGCAAAGCGCTCCAGGTACGCGTAGGCATCAGGGTGGCTGTACAGGCGCCACCCACCTGCCGACGAGCGGAGGACCAGCCCCGACTGGCGGTCCCTCAGTAGTGCCGAAAGATCTTCCAACAGTTCTTCGACGCGTTCGGTGGGAAGCTCGAGCACCTCGGCAAGTTCACCAACCGGCACCGGCGATTCTGTGACGAACAAGACCGCTTCGAGGGCGGTAAGCGGATTCACGAGGCCCACTCCGACCTCAAGTCGACCTCTCCGGCCTCTCTCCGGGTCACCTCGATCTCGGACAGCCAATCTTCCTGGGCAACATCGATCAACCCCCACCGGGCCATTTCGAGAAGTGCCAGGAAATATGCGGCGACCTCGACAGGACGCTCGCAGTGTTCGGTCAACTCCTCGAAGCTCGCCATGGTCACCGCTTCGACCCTGGCCTGAAGCTCCTGTATCGCCGCCTCGACCGATGGCAGGTCGAGATCGAGGTGGTCGAGGTCCGGTTCCTGGGTGGGCCGGGTGAACACCCTGATCGCCACATTCGCCAGTCCCTCGGAGTCAATTGGTAGTTCAACGTCCGGTGCCGGGGTCTTGATCTTCTGATCCAACCCTGAGATGCGAGGGACGAACCTGTTCCCTTCTTGCATCCGGCGGAGCAGCACAGCGGCCACATCTTTGTAAGTCACCGATGCCAGGAGACGCGACAGCAATCGATCCCGCTCCTCGACCAGCGCCAATTCCTCGTCGAGGTCGAGTGGGCTGGACGACGGCAGCAGGGACTGCGCCTTGAGTTGGACGAGAGTGGCGGCAATGAGAAGGAACTCCGATGTGACTTCAATGTCCATTTCGCTCATCTCGTCGACGAAGGAGAGATACTCGGTCACCACTCCTGTCAGCCCTACGGCCGAGATTTCGAGCTGATGCTTCGTTATGAGCTGGAGGAGAAGGTCAAGGGGACCTTCGAAAACAGCCGTGCGCACGTGGAACGTCATTGCGGGCGTCAGCGTATTCGAGCCCGAATCAGGGTTCTGGCCTTTGGCGGCTGATCGGCCAATTCGAGAACGTCCCAGGTCTCCGCTGGAATCGAATCGGGGCGCTCCCCGTGATGATGGCGGGCGTACTCAACGGCCAGGGTCGGGGCATCCAGGCGTTCCAGGTCGATGGCGCCGATCGAACCGTGATCTCGATAGATCGTCATCCTCTTACTCATCGGGGCCCCAACCAGTATCAGGACAGAAGCCATGGAGCGGCCGATCACGCCAAGGGCCGCCCTCCTCTTGCCGACGTCGTGCGTGAGCGCAGCCGTAACCGTCTCCTCGTCGGTGTGGCCGCTGGCAATGACGCTCAGGGCGGCCTGGTATCCATGTCGCTGATCGGGCTGCGACTGCTCGCCAAAGAGGTCGTACAGCGGGGCTGGGAGCCAATGACTGACCCTATCGCGCTCGTGTGGGGTCAACGGCCTCGCCAGGAGGACGTCCAGGAAACGGCTGGCTAGATGGCTCAGAGAGCCAGGCACTGATTCAGCGCTTCGCTTGTGATTTGCAGTCGACGCAAAGCACAGAAGACGGGCGAAACTGCATCCGATCGGCGCCGATCTCCTTGCCACAGTTGTCACACGTTCCATAGGTGCCGGCCTCGATGTGGGCCAATGCCTTGTCAACATCGTCGAGCTGATGCTTCAACGAGTCCACAAGCCCGAGAACCTCGGTTCTCTCGGCGGTGACGGAAGCCGCGTCGGCAAAGCTCCCACCGAAGTCGAGGTCGGTCTTCAAGTCACCGGATTCGGCAGCGCCGAGCTCTTCGAGCTGATGTATGAGGTTCTCTCGTTCCTCTTTGAGCGAAATCTTCGCTCCTGTGATGTCGAGCACCGTCACCTACTCCTTGGATGTGCTTGAACGTATATCTCCATCACGTGGGCAGGACTTACCCGCGTGTAGACCTGGGTGGTGGAGATCGTAGCGTGCCCGAGCATCTCTTGGACAGTCCTGAGGTCGGCGCCGGCCTCAACCATGTGGGTCGCTGCTGAGTGTCTCAGGACATGCGGGGAGACCGAGGATGCCTCGAGACCGGCCCGAGCGGCGTGCTTCCTCACGATGTCAAAGGCCCCTTGTCGACTCAGTCTCCTGCCCCTCAAATTGAGAAACACAGGATCACCGGGCTGATCGGAACTGATGAGCGCAAGCCGATCGGACAGCCATCGGCCGATGGCCTCCACTGCCTTCCCGCCGAGAGGGACGAGCCTTTGCTTCGACCCTTTGCCGGTCACCAGGACCACCCTGTCGATGAGATCCAGATCGGTCAGGTCGAGGTTCACCGCCTCACTTACTCGCGCCCCAGATCCGTAGAGAAACTCGAGAAGAGCCGAGTCCCGGCGATTCGCCACCGATTCCGAGCCAGGAGCTTCGACGAGGCGTATCGCCTGGTCGACTGTCAGCGCCTTGGGGAACGGATCCGGGCGTCGGGGTGCGTCGATCAGCACGGTCGGATCTTCTGCCGAAAGCCCTTCAACCACGAGAAAGCGGTGGAGTCCCTTGATCGAGGCGATCTTCCTCCCCACTGTCGAGTCCGCAAGGCCAAGAGCTCGCAGATGGCCCACGAACCGCGCAACTCGCTCCTCGTTGGGCGTTGATCCGTCGAGCCACTCCAGATACTGGCGAAGGTCCCTCTCATAGGCGGCGATGGTGTTCCTCGCCAGCCCCTTCTCGACACGCAGGGAGACGAGATACTCCTCGATTCCCCCCGCGAGGGCAGTGGGCATTGCTCAGCGGGCTCCTAAGGAGTCTGCGACGGAAACATGATCCACGCCGAGACTGGTAGCAACCGCGGGGTGGCAAACGTGTGTGTCGACGATGTTCACTCCGCCCTCGAGTTCCGGATGAGCGGATATGGCAGCCGTAACCCCATCGTCTGCCAGAGCGGTCGCATAACGGAGAGTCGCATTGGTCAGCGCATATGTGGAGGTATGCGGCACGGCCCCCGGTATGTTGCCAACGGCGTAGTGGAGGACGTCATGAACGGCGTAGACCGGGTCGGTGTGGGTCGTCTCCCTCGATGTCTCGAAACAGCCCCCCTGATCGATGGCCACGTCGACCAGAACCGACCCGCGGCGCATCGAGCGAACCATGTCCTCGGTGACCAGCTTGGGTGCCGAGGCTCCGGGAACCAGGACGGTCCCGATCACGAGGTCGGCATTCAGCACCTGTTCCTCGAGCGTGAGCCTGTTGGAGTGAAGCGTGACGATGCGCCCCTGGTACAAGGAGTCGATCGAGCGAAGCTTGTTGATGTCGGTGTCGAGCACGGCGACATCCCCCTGCATGCCCATGGCGATGACTGCTGCATTTGAGCCGGCCATACCGCCCCCGATAACAACGACCTTCGCCGGGCTGACGCCGGTGACCCCTCCCAGCAGAATTCCACGTCCCCCCTGGGCCTTGGCCAGGAAGTAGGCGCCGGCCTGAGTAGCCATCCGGCCGGCAATCTCCGACATCGGAGCAAGGAGAGGCAGGGAGCGATCCGCCATCTGCACCGTCTCATAGGCAATGGCGATGACACCCTTCCCGAGCAGACCGGAGGCCAAGGCCGGATAGGCAGCAAGATGCAGGTAGGTGAAAAGGATCTGGCCCTCATGGAACATCTCAACCTCCGAGGCCTGTGGCTCCTTCACCTTGAGGATCATCTCGGCTTCGCCGAAGACGGCGGAAGCGTTGGGGACGATGGTGGCCCCTTGGGCCTTGAAGTCCTCGTCGTGAATCGTCGATCCTTCGCCCGCACTCTTCTCGATCAAGACCTGGTGGCCCCGATCGGTCAACTCACGGACGCCTATGGGAGTGATCGCGACGCGATGCTCGGCGGTTTTGATCTCTCTCGGAACGCCAACAATCACGGACGGAACCTCCTCGAATGGTTGATCGCGGACGCAGCCAGGCTAGTGGCCTGTCCACCCTCAACCGTCGATGCGTCTTCGTTCTGCGACGGACCGTTAGTTAGGCCCGAATCGCCCTGATGTCAGTCGACGACGACTTCGCTGGACTCGTTCTCCGCGACACGAGGATGGTTGGCGCGTTTCCTGCCGGCTGCCTCGATGAGGCCGGCGAACAGCGGATGTGGGTTGTCGGGTCTCGATCTGAACTCCGGATGGGCCTGCGTCGCGACGAAAAAGGGGTGATCGACCAGTTCGATGTATTCGACAAGGTTGTCATCGGGAGACAGCCCCGACAACCTCATGCCCGCTGCTTCGAGGTCCTTGCGGTAGCGATTGTTGACCTCCCAGCGATGACGATGACGCTCGTAGACGAGTTCTTCATCGTAGAGCCGCCGGACGGTCGATCCTTCGGCGAGCTTGGCCGCGTACAGACCGAGACGCATCGTGCCGCCCATGTCCTCGACATCTTCCTGGCTGGCCATGAGGTCGATCACGGGATGCGGTGTCGATGGATCGAACTCGGTGCTGTTCGCATCGGTGAGCCCGAGAACGGACCGCGCGAACTCGATGATGGCGCACTGCAACCCAAGACAGAGACCCAGGAATGGAACATCGTGCTCGCGGGCGTAAGTGATCGCCTGGATCTTGCCCTCAACCCCGCGATGTCCGAATCCACCAGGAATGACGATCCCGTCCAGGTCTTCGAGGTAGGACTCGGCCAGCAACCCGGTGAGCTCGTCGCTGGGAATCCAGCGGAGATCGAGTCTGAGGCCATGAGCGGCGGCGCCGTGACGCAGCGACTCGGCAACGGACAGATAGGCATCCGGCAGACCGACATACTTGCCAACGATTCCGATCGTGACGGGGTCGGTGGCTGCCAGGGCCTTGTCCACCATTGCCTGCCAGGCGTCGAGATTGGGAGGTCCGGTGACTATGCCGAGGCGATCACAGATGACATCGTCGAGACCCCCCTCCTTCAGGACCAGGGGCACCTCGTAGATGTCACGAGCATCCGGGGCAGCAATGACGGCACGCTCCTGGACGTCACAGAAGAGACTGATCTTGCGCCTTACCGCCTCGTCGATATCCCGGTCGGAACGAACAATGATCACGTCGGGCTGAATGCCCTTGCTGCGCAGCTCGGCGACAGAGTGCTGCGTCGGCTTGGTCTTGAGCTCCTCGGACGTAGCGATGTACGGCACGAGTGTCACGTGGATGTACTGGACGTTCTCGCGGCCTATGTCATTGCCGAATTGACGGATCGCCTCCAAGAAGGGAAGGCTTTCGATGTCGCCAACGGTTCCGCCGACTTCGGTGATGACGACATCGGCGTCTCCCGATCCGACTCTCTTGATTCGCTCCTTGATCTCGTTGGTGATGTGTGGGATTACCTGGACGGTGTCGCCGAGGTAGTCACCGCGTCGTTCCTTCTGAATCACCGATAGATAGACCGAACCGGAGGTGACATTGGAGATCCTTTTCAGGTTTTCCCCTGTGAATCGCTCGTAATGACCGAGATCGAGGTCGGTTTCTCCCCCATCATCGGTCACGAACACCTCTCCGTGCTGGAACGGGTTCATCGTTCCCGGATCGACATTGATGTAAGGATCGAGCTTCTGATTGACGACCTTCAGGCCCCGAGCCTTGAGCAGTCGGCCGAGGGAGGAGGCGGCAATGCCCTTGCCAAGACTCGAAACGACACCACCGGTGACGAAGACGTACTTGGTCTGAGGAGGAGCCGTCGCGGAGGTCTCGGAGGTGGATTCCGGAGTGAAAAGAGGCCCGTCCATGACGGGAGGTCACAGTAGCACCCCGTGGCGCCGCCGCCATTCAATCGCTAGACGGGCCGCTACCGGTCTGCGTTCTCCAACAATTCTTTGGCCGCGGCAGCGCCGGCATCGCTTTCGGGGAGTCCGGCGAGCATCCTCGACAGCTCCTTGACTCGAGCCTCGCTGTCAAGTCGAATGAGTCGCGTCTCGGTCTCGCCGCGTTCCAGCAGGTAATGGGTGTCGGCCTGGGCTGCCACCTGCGGCAGATGGGTAACGCAAAGCACCTGGGTCCCCTTGGCAAGGGCGGCAAGCTTTCGTCCCATCGCATTGGCGGTAACCCCTCCGATGCCGGTATCCACCTCGTCAAACACCAGGGTCGTCGTGGACTCGTTGCTCGTCGCCAAACGCAGCGCCAGAACCAAACGTGACAACTCGCCGCCAGAAGCCACGGAGCCGACAGGTCCGGCGTCGACGTGCTCATCAGACCGAAACAGGAACTCGAGTTGTTCGACGCCGCTCGGGCCGGGATCCCTCGGATCGAACGAGACCTCGATCGACGACTTTGGCAAGCCGAGGTCCCGGAGATGTTCTGAGGCCTCTTTCAGCAGGCGCTTCGCAGCGGAACGCCTCGCCTCCGTCAGTTCCTCGCCTGTGGCGTTCACTCGATGTCTCGCGTCGGCGAGAACCTCCTCTATCTTTGCCGAGGCTTCGAGGAGCTCCTGGAGTTCCTCTGCTCGCTCTCCAGCCTCCCGGCCAAATGCCAGAATCTCCTCGATCGTCCGGCCGTACTTCCTCTTGAGTTCGCCGAGGGAGGTGAGCCGGCTCTCAATCGCCTCCAACTGCCCCGGATCGGCCTCAACCCCGTCCAGATGCCTTCTCAGCTCCGAGGCCAGTTCGCCTGCTTCGGCGGCCATACCCTCGGTCGCGGCCACCAGGTCGCCAACGTCAGGGTCCAGTTCCCCCGCCTTCCTCACATGCCCGACGACCTCGCCGATTTCGTCGATCAGTCTTTCGACTATCGAACTCGAATAGCCGATGTGCTCACGGATCTCCTCGGAGTTGCGTAGCCGGGAAGCCTGGGCCTCCGCCCTGGAGTCCTCTCCAGCAACGAGGTCTGCTGATCCGATTTCTTCCGATTGGAAGAAGACCAGATCCAGCTCGCGGCGCAGCGCCATTTCATCGCCACCAAGCTGGGAGGCGCGGCCCAACGCGGTCTGAAGGGCAGACCAGGCATCACGAAAGGCTTCGAGCTTGGTCTTCCCGTGAGGATCCAGAGAGCCGTCGACCATCGCCAGAACCTGTGATGGTCTCGCAAGGGCAACTTGATCATGTTGACCGACGATTTCGACCAGGTCCCCAATGGTCGTTGCCAGCGTATCGGCCGAGACAAGTGTTCCGTCGAGATACGAACGACTGCGCCCTTCCTTGGGGACGACTCTCGTGACGCCCATCTCGTCTTCGCCCAGGGCGAACTGCCCGTCGACTTGAGCAGAGTCGGCGCTCTTTCCCACCAGGCCCGAATTGGCCTTCTCCCCCACGAGGAGCCGCACTCCGCCCAGCAGCAGCGTCTTGCCGGCCCCGGTCTCTCCCGTGATGACGGTGAATCCGGACGACGGGTCCAGAGAGACATCGGAGAGCAAACCGATGTTCGCCACCCTCAGATGAGTGAGCATCAGCCGAGCCCGAACTTCTCTTTGACGAGTCCCGGGAAGTCGCGTCCACTGAGCACAACGAAGCGGGCCGGCCGATCTCCCCGGCTGATAGAGACCGTTTCGCCTTCGCCGACTTGCCCCAGGTCGTTCTTGTCGACGTTGACTTTCACGGTCCGATCACGGGCCACGGTGATGTCGATCTTCGACCGGCTCGGCAAAAGAAGTGGGCGATCGAAGAGCGAGTGAGCAGCAACGGGGGTCATGACGAGTGCATCAACTCGCGGATCGACGAGCGGGCCGCGTGCCGAGAACGAGTAGGCCGTCGAGCCAGTGGGCGTGGCGATCACGAGGCCGTCGGCCTCATACGTGATGAACGGTTCGCCATCGATGGCCACTGCCAGGCTCACCAGCCGGGTGCTGTCCACCTTCTCCACGACCACGTCATTGACACCGGCCGCTCCGACCCCGCCCACGGTCGCAGCAACGGTCGTGCGATCCTCTACCTCAAAATCCCCGGACATAAGCCGGGTGACCACGGCGTCGAGGTCTGCCGGCTCGGCGTTGGCGAGGAATCCGAGAGTCCCGAGGTTGAATCCGAGTACCGGCACATTCCATTGGAGTGATCTGCGCACCGCGGCCAACATGGTGCCGTCACCGCCGACGGCGATGACCATATCCGGGGCGATGTCGTCGGACTCGAGGACAGAGCCCCCCTGTGAGGAGATCCTGGCCGTGAGGCGTTCTGCGAATTCGGCGGCCGCCGGACGTCCGGGACGAACCTCGAGGGCGAATCTCACTTGGGGACCTCCAATCTGACGCTCACTGCCCGCTCCTACACCACAGTAGGAACTCGGAGTCCGGATCGGAACCCTCTGTGGCGCTCAGTTCGAATCCAATCCGTCCAGTATCCGGTTGAGGGTTGCGGCGAGATCGGCTGCCGGCTCCGGCAAGTCCGCCGGATCGAGCTCTTCGAGTTGGCGAAGAGCTTGCTCCAACTCGGCAATCTGGGCTTCGGTCAAATCCATGCTCGGATTATGGCTGGTCCGACAGGGAGAGAATGACTTCGACGGCCTCTTCGAAGTTCGCAACGACGTGGTCGGCCCGGTCGGTCCCATCGGATCCCTGAGTCACTCCCGTTTTCACGAGGATCGAAGACCAACCCGGCTCGTTGTCGGCAAGTGCGATATCGGTATCGAGGCGATCACCAACGACCCATGCACGATCGATTCCGCGAGACCTGAGGAGTCGGTGCATCGGCTCGTGCGGCTTCCCGGCGACCTCGGCGTCGCGACCCGAGGCGGTGGCGATGGCCGCTACCAGCGAGCCTGCTCCAGGCAACAGCCCGTCTTCGATTGGATAGGTAGGATCGGTGTTCGTAGCGACGAACCTCGCTCCACGACGGACAGCTTCTGCCGCCCGAGCTATGTCGTTGTACGTCATTCCCCAAAACATGCCCACCACCACGCTCCGAGCCCGTTCAGGGTCGTCCGTTGTTTCCAGACCGCGTTCCAGGACTGCGGCGTGAACGCCATCCTCACCCACGACGAGAGCCGGCCCGTCCTCTGCCGTGAGCATCGAAGCCGCCGCCTGGGACGAGGTCGCCATCTGTTCGGAATCGACTGCCACCCCTGTGATACGTCGGATCTTGTCTGCGGCTTGGGACGGTGTGCGCGTTGAATTGTTGGTGACGAAGACAACTCGCGCCCCGGCATTTGTCAGCCGCCTGAGGGCTTCAGCGGCACCCGGCAGCGGGGTATCCCCCCGATATATGACCCCGTCGAGATCGCAGAGAACGTGGGTCAAGAGCCGAGGAAGTGCCTCAACACGCGGCGGTAGAGGTCGGTGGTCCGCTTCACAGACTCCACGGAGACCCGCTCGTCGTGGCCATGGAACAGAGCCAGCATCTCCGAGAAACTGGTCCGATCGTCGTACAGCCCGACGCCGTAGGAAACAGTCTCCTTCTTCCGCCAGAACCGGGCATCCGTCGCCACGTTCATGAGGGTCGGCAGCAGGTTGCGATGGCCCTCGATGTCTTCAACGCCATCGGCGATTGCCTCCCACAGCGGGTTGCCGACAGCACTCACGTTGGCGTCGTTGGCCATGACGGGAACGATGTCGATGTCATCTCGAGCGCCGCCCATCGCCTTGAATAGGTAGGAGTCGATGAAACTCCTGTCCTGCCCCGGCAGGGATCTGATGTCGACCACCGCGCTGGCCTTGTCCGCCACGATGTTGGTCTTGAGACCGGCCTTCATCATGTTGGGAGAGACGGTGAGGTGGGTTACCGCATGGGCATACCTGGCGAAGAGTGGATCGGTAACAGCCAGGTCATCGATGGCGGCGTCGACGCGATCCTCATCCGTCAGTGCGGCCTTCATCTCGGCGTCGAGGTCGAGGGCCTCGACGAACTGCAGCCACTCGGGTGTGATGGCCACAGGCATTGGGGTTTCAAAGATGCCATGAACGGCCTCTGCCATCTTCCTGATCGCGTTGTCGGCCCCGTACGGTGCCGAGCCGTGCCCCGGGGTGCCGGTCGACTTGAGAATGGACCAAAAGCTGCCCTTCTCCCCGATCGCCACCGGAACTACCTTCTCCGAAACGTTCGACGGTTGTGGGTAGGCGACCTCCGTCAGGAGGTATTCGGCCTCGACGAGATCCCAGCGCTGTTCGACCAGGGCCCCGGCTCCGTGGACACCGCCGCCCTCCTCATCGGCGACGGCGGCAAACACCAGGTCGCCTTCCGGCTGACGCTCGCCAGTGATATATGGCTTGGCCGCCACAGACATGGCTGCCGTGACGTTGAGCATGTCAACGGCGCCGCGGCCATAGATGAACCCGTCAACGATCTCGGCGCCGAACGGATCCTGGGTCCAGCCACTCGGCTCAACGGGCACAACGTCGAGGTGTGGCACCAATGCGAGCGTTGGCGCGTCCGGATCTGACCCCTTCACGCGGTAGATCAGCGACTGGCGACCCTCGGCCGGCTCGAAGATCTCGCCTTCGACCCCGAAGAACTCTCCCAGGGTCTTGACGGACCGGTGCTCGTGTCCCCCTTCTCCGCCGCCAAAATTGACACACTCATTGCGAATAAGACTCTGGACAAGGGTGATTACTTCTGTGCTCATGTCCTCAGCGTTTCTATCAGGTCGTACATCGTTGGCGTCAATGGGTAGGAGTCGATGTCATCCAGAGCCACCCAGTCAGCCTCGTCGGCATCATCGGCCGCCGCAAGCTCGCCGCCAACCAGGGCACCCTCGAAATCGACCAGAACCAGGTGGTGCTCTCCATCGATCACCTCTCCCGTCCATACGACATCGCCGATCTGGACCTTGAGTCCGGTCTCCTCCTCGACTTCACGGGCGGCGGCTTTCTTGAGCGGTTCTCCGTAACGCACCTTCCCTCCGGGAACTGCCCACAGGCCCTTCCCCGGCTCGCGGCCGCGTTTGATCAGCAGGAGTCTGTCTGCGTCGATGACCACGACTCCAACCCCGACAATCGGCTGATTAACCCCTGAGGTCATCGTGATGCATGATGATCGACCGGGCGCTGAACCCTCCAGATTCGAAGAAGTTCTTGGCCAATCGGTGCCCGGGGAGGACGTGAGCGTCGAACTTGGTGATACCGCGAGCCCGCAATATGGCCAATACCTCGTCGCGCATCGCCTCACCGACCGCCACTTCTCTCGCATCGGGCTCCACGTAGATGAGACGGATCGAGCCGACCAGCTCACCGTTCCCCTGAGTCAGGGTGCCTTCGACTCTCGCCAGGAGAAACCCGAAGGGGTATCCGTCGAGGCTCGAAACGAGAACGATTACGTCATCGGAGTCGATTGCCACGGCAAAGGATTCCGCCACCGGTTCGTCGAGGCCATCGGCCACCGGCCACATCTTGTGAAGACCCACCATCTCTTCCTCGAGGCCCCTGTACAGCCGTTCGAGCGTGTCCAGGTCCGAGTCATCGGCCGTGCGGACATCGATCCTCATGAACGACCAAATCCTAGCGACGACCAGGCGCGTCCGAGGCCCCACATCGTCACAAGCCACATCGCCTCGGCGACGATCGTCAGGCCCATCTTCGACTTTCCGCGCGTCCGATCCTTGAAGCTGATCGGCACCTCCACGATGCGGAGGCCTTCCTGGTGTGCTCGCCAGGCCATTTCCACCTGGAAGCCGTACCCCGAAGCCTCGGCCTCCCCGTAGGGCAGTCGGGACAGCGCCTCTCTACGAAAGGCCCTGAAGCCGGCCGTCGCATCCTTGACCGGGATTCCCAGCATCATGCGTGCGTAGATATTGCCTGATCGGGAGATGAACCGGCGCACCCAGGGCCAATCGGGTGTTGCTCCTCCTGGCACATACCGCGACCCGATGGCAAGGTCGGCACCATCGCCAACGGCATCTACAAGTCTCGGGAGGTCGTCGGGGTCATGGGAGAAGTCGGCATCCATCTCGATGATCATCTCGGTCTGGCCTGCGAGAAGGTGGTCGAAGCCGGCGGCATAGGCGGGTCCCAGCCCTTCCTTCTTGTCCCGGTGGAGAACCGAGATCAGCTCAGACTCACCGCTCAGGCGGTCTGCGATGTCGCCCGTTCCATCGGGCGAGTTGTCGTCGACGATTAGCAGGCGGTAGCCGTGTTTGGACACCGCCGCGGCGATGTCGGAGAGATTCTCGTGCTCGTTGTAGGTGGGTACTACGACGGTGACCTGGTCAGGCGACACAGTCCTGGCAGATCATTTTGCGCTTGTTGGCGAGCTGGCTGGTTCGTTTGACCATGAAGCACGACTGGCACACGAACTCGTCTGACTTCTGGCCTTGCGCGTCGACGTTCATCGTCAGTTCTTCGCGGCGCATTGCACGAAGCTCTTTGACCTCGTCTATGAGGAGCGTCTCGTTGACCTCCTCATCTGAGAGCTTCAGTTCCTGACTCTCGAGTTCCTCGAGGGCCTCGACGGTCTCTTCGTCGTGTTCGTCGGAGCCGTCCGACTCCGTAGCCGAGTCGCCATCTTTGAGGTCGTCGTCGGTCTCGCTCTCTTCGGCCTCGAAGGCGTCGTCCGCCTCTTCGTCGTCTTCAGCCTCTTCGGCCTCTTCGAGTTCTTCTGGTGTTTCTTTATCTGGCATATCTATGTCTGATTCCCCACGCGGCGCGGGAGTATAAGCACAGTTCCTAAATCTTCAGCCGTATCGCGGCCGGAATAACCCGACCTGTGACGGTGGTATTCCCGATCGGGTCGCCGTCCGCTTCGACCGGCCACTGGGGTTCGGTCTCGATCTTGAACTCAGCGGCCGAAAAACGTCGCACCGCCGGATCATTCAGATGGGTTCCTTTGATGATCTTTGGCACCAAGGCGGCCGCCTGGGTCTTCCTTGCATTGATGATCTGAATGTCGAGGACTCCGTCCACCAGAGTGGCCCTGGGAGCCACGTTCCATCCACCGGCGAAGAACTGGGCGTTGGCCATGATCACGGCCAATGCCTCTGATTCATAGGTCCGCCTCTCGGTCGTGACGGTCACCCGGGCCTTGGGAAATCGTGGCAAACGGGCAAGAAACGCGGCCGGATATCTCGCGATGCCGACTTTCCTGGATACTTTTGGCGCCGTCTCAGCCGCCGCGGCTCCCACGCCGACCTGCGCCACATTCAAGAAGTATCGAAGGCCCCAATCCCCCTCGAGTGTGGCTATGTCGATCTCATAGGTGTCTTCGGTTGCGAGGTGCCGGGCAGCACCGCCGAGGTCCTGGGGCAAGCCAAAGGTCCGAAGGAGGTCGCAACCGCTTCCGATCGGAAGAATGGCGATGGTCGGCATGCCCATGTCGAGGGGCAGCAGGGCGTTGGCCGCGAGGTTGGCCGTGCCGTCGCCCCCGGCAAGCGCGAAATTGGTCCGCCCCGCCCTCGCCTCTTGTTGCAGAAGGTCGACGGTCGCCTCGACCGATTCCGGAGCCTCGATATCGGCGTCTACTCCGGCTGCGGCCAGGGCGTCTCGAACGGCATCCGGCGACGTGGCCCTGCGGCCGGCCGCCGAATTGACGATCACAAGCCACCGTCTCATCCGATCCCCTGTGCTGCGACGACACCACGATCGACCATCTTTAGTGCCTCGGTCACATCGCCTCTCATCTCCCGAACCGCGTCCTTGAGCTGACGTAATAGATCGACGAGTTGGCGGGAAACCCTGACGAAGTCGCCAGGTGCCATGCCCCTCGTGGGAAGATCATCGAACTCCATTCCTTGTGCCCACTGGTAGGCAAGCATGCCAAACCCGGGGTCGGGGCGTCGTGTCGGCGCCAACCTGTGGCCCTTCTCACTTTCGGTGAGATCCTTCCACAGCTTCTCGATCATGACCCATCTCTCGTACAAGTCAGGTGTGGGCCACTCCGGCGGCGAAGCCTGATCGGAGCGGGGCTCGTAGACGAACACCGACAGCAGCGCCACGAGCTCAGGCAGCTCGAGGTCGTAGAGAAACCCTTTCTCAATAGTTTCAGCGAGCAGGAGATCGGTTTCGTTGTAAATCTGTCTGAGTCTCTCGCCGCGAGGCGTCAGGGCCCACTCGTGGACGTAGTCGAGGTCTTCGAGAAGCTGGCGTATCGATCGGAACTCCTGGACCAACCCGAATCGAGTTCCACGCTTCATGGCCCGGTGTTGATCCAAACGTCTTCTGATCCGGTTGGCCTTTCGGAGAGCAGAGAGATGCCGTGCCGCGTCCGGGCACTCGGCGACCGGGTGGGTGATCCTCGAATGTCGGTGTTGACTCCTCTCAGAGGGTTGTGAGGGGACTTTGCGCAGTCGTCTAAGTGACTCCTGAATGAATCTCCTGTCGCGAGGGTTGAAAG
>JAYEGJ010000111.1:0-1562 GCA_034658975.1 Actinomycetota bacterium | reverse complement strand
CCCACGTGGTCGCCCTTGCCGGGCGGGGCGAGCCGCGCGAGGTTGGTCGGACAGCCCTGTCGTCCCCGGGTGAGTTGCCACCGCCGATGGTCGAGGCCGGGCTGAGTTTTGCCCACATCGCCCATGATCCCTTTGCCGCCCCTTTTGAGGATGAGACCGACCATTCAGTGGTCTATCAGACCCGAAGCGACGTCCCTGCCGACGATCTCGGGCCGCTGATCGAAGAACTGACTCTTCCCGCGGGTCTCGCTCGCGGACTCAGGGCCATCGGAACCGATCCGGATACGGTCGATGCACCGGAGCTCATCATGTCCCTTCTGAGGATGTTCGGATACGGCGTGACCGAGCACTCCACATCGGGCACCTACATGGCGTTGAAGGATGGGAACTCCACGTACATCTTCACCGAGCCCCATGAACGTGGTGGGCATCCGGAACTCGAGGAAGGGGTCATTCAGCGATTTTGCGCCGAGTACGAGTCTTCAGGCGCGGATCGTGGATTGCTGATCACTGGCAAGTACAGCCCCTTCATGATCCATGAGCTCGAGGCCCGCCAGCCCAACATCCGGTTCATGACGAGGGAACGCATTCAGGACTTCATCGAGAGAATGGCGCTGGGGTAGCCGCTCGGCCATTGCCCGCGCAGGGGTTATCATGGATAGCGAAGGAGGAACTCTTTGTTCGGTTTAAGAGGACAAGAGCTACTGATAGTTCTGGTCATCGTCTTGCTCATTTTCGGAGCTCGGAAGCTTCCGGAGTTGGCGCGTTCGCTTGGAGCGTCGGCGAAGGAATTCCGCAAGGGCATCGAGGACGGCTCCAAAGAAGGCGAAGCAGACGCGCAGATGTTCGAGGCGGAGGCACAGACGCCCGATGTGGAGGCACAGACGCCCGATGTGGAGGCACAGACGCCCGATGCGGACACTCAGAAGTCAGAATCTTCCGATTCGTAGGAACTAGGCCCCGCGGGGCGTCGTTCTTGGGGTAGGTCTCCTATGCAGGAGCCAATACCGCTCACGTGGGAAGAGGTCGCGCGTGTCTACGGACGAAAGATCTACAACTTCGCTTATCGACTCACCGGTAATCCCGATGATGCCCACGACCTCGTCCAAGAGGTTCTGCTCCGGGTTCGTCGCGGGCTCGCCAACTACCAACCGGGCAGCTTTGAGGGCTGGCTCTGGCGGATCACACGTAATGCATTCCTCGACGAGATCCGCAAGCGCAAGCGGCGTCCCACTGCCCCGTTGCCTGATGAGGTCGATCGTTGGGATCTCGCCAAGACGGAATCGGCCGACGAGGTCTACGCCCGGCTCACCCTCGGCGACGACGTTCAGAAAGCTCTTCTCGACCTGCCGATCGAGTTCAGGGAGGCAATCATTCTCTGCGATGTCGTCGGCCTGTCCTATGACGAGATCGCCCAGGCTGCCTCGGTCCCCATCGGGACTGTACGTAGCCGCATCCATAGGGGCCGCAAGCTGATGAGGGAGAGTCTCACGTGACTCACCCGTTCGAACTGATCAGCGCCTATCTCGACGGCGAACTGACTGCCAAAGAGCAGATCCAGC
>JAYEGJ010000110.1:6216-7954 GCA_034658975.1 Actinomycetota bacterium | reverse complement strand
ACGGTTGTACTTACAACCTATGAGCGAAACGAACCAAGGACCCTCAGCCGGGATGAGTCCGGATCCTCATCACGTCGCTCGTCGGATCGCCGACGAGTGCATCGGACAGAGAACCCGGCAACTCGGCCGCTTGGTCAGCCGGATCTACGACGATGCGCTGCGCCCCCATGGCGTCACCAACGCCCAGGTCGGCATGCTCACCGCTATCGAGATGGTCGGCCCGGTGCGCCCCACGATCCTGGGACGAATCGTTGGTGCCGAGAAGTCGACGGTGAGTCGCAATGTGCGTGGACTCGTGGATCGGGGTTGGGTACAGGTTCGAGATGACGCCGAGGAGCGGGGCAAGCTTCTCGAGCTCACCCCGGAAGGCAGGGGGTTACTGGTACTGATCTTCCCGGCTTGGGAACAGGCTCAAGGGAAGGCCGTTGCGTTGGTCGGTCCGCGGGCGTCGGAGACCCTCTCCGGTTACCTCAGGGAAGTGCAGACCCCATGATCGGCATCCCTCATTTACCGAAATGGTTGTATATACAACTGACTACCCAAACCAGACAAAAGGAGAAAACATGAAACCCAAATATGCCCTCGCTGTGATCCTGACCGCATGGGTCGCCATCGTCGTCGCCATCAGCTTCGCTGGAGGCTTTCAGACGAGCTCCGGACCCCCGGTTCGGGTTGTCATCGCAGTCGCCGTCCCCCTCGTTCTCTTCGCAGCCGGCATCAGGATGAGCCAACGGATTCGCCGAATCATCCTCGAACTCGACCCGAGGATGGTTCTCGCTGCACAGCTCTGGCGTGTCGCGGGTGCAGCCTTTCTCTTTGGTTGGGCCGCCGGGGAACTCCCGGCTGAGTTCGCCGTCCCCGCGGGGATAGGTGACATCGTTACGGGGGTCGTCGCCGCCAGTGCCCTCGCAGCCCTTCTGCATGGGAAGCTCAAGCGGTCGGGCCTATGGGCATTCACGGCCCTAGGCGTCGGTGACTTCGTGGTTGCGATCGTCACCGGGGTCGTCACGAGGCCGGAGCGGCTCGACCTACTCCCCTGGGTGCTCTTCCCCACCCTTGCCGTTCCGTTCTTCGCGATCCTTCACATCCTCTCGCTGCTCCAGTTGACCAAGGGCCGCCTGGAGAGGGAACCAGAACTGAACGCCTCAGAGTTCGCGCCCGCCGCGGTGTCGAGTGTCTGACCGGTGACAGCCGGGGATCGGGTCAGTGAACGGTGTAATGGTTGACCGTTGTTTCCCGGTCGATGAGATACCGATCGTCCTCGGGATAGAAAACCGCCTGGCCGATGTCATCGCCGGCGAAAGCCATGATCGAGCTTTCGGCATCCCAGAGGCTGATGGTCAGGAACTCGACCCGATCACCGTCCGGCCGGCTGACGATGTAGGCCCCCTGGTTCCCCGGTGTTGCCTCGTACTCGGCTATGCCTGTCGAAAGGATGTAGTCGGCGTAAGCCTCTCTGTCTTCGTGGCGAGTCCATCCCCGCCAGATCCGCATGATCATCGAGTCTCTCCGGAGTTGGGTGGCAACCATAGGAGGTAGGGTTCAGCCGGGCTCACTGAGACCTGTATCCCGGTAGGCCCCTGAAGCGGGTGTGCTCGAAGATGATCGAGGTCTCGATGTGAGCCACCTCGGGCTGGGCGGTGAAGGCGCCCATGGCGATGTCACGCAGATGGTCGGAGTCGCGCACGGCGACATGCACCAGGAAGTCGTTGTTGCCCGCCATGTGATAGAAGGCGAC
>JAYEGJ010000110.1:0-6116 GCA_034658975.1 Actinomycetota bacterium | reverse complement strand
GAGGCATACGCCGGCAGCAGGAGCTTCTATAACCTCGTCGACGCCGTCTCCGACGTCTACGGCTACGAAGAGCTCGTCCCGACCCATCAGGGCCGGGGAGCCGAGCACATCCTGAGCCAGATCCTCATCAAGGACGGCGACTTCATACCGGGCAACATGTACTTCACAACGACGCGGTTTCACCAGGAGCGGGCCGGAGGGAAGTTCGTCGATGTCATCATCGACGAGGCCCACGATCCGACCAGCCTCCATCCGTTCAAAGGGAACATCGATCTCGAAAAGCTCGCCGCGTTGGTCGGCGAGGTAGGTGCCGACCGGGTCCCCTACATCTCGGTCGAAACCAACGTGAACATGGCCGGTGGCCAGCCACTGTCGATGGCGAACCTGAAGGCCACCTACGAGTACTGCAAGAGCAAGGACATCCTCGTCATGCTCGATGCCACCAGGGCGCTCGAGAACGCCTGGTTCATCAAGCAGCGTGAGCCCGGCTACGAGAGCAAGAGCGTCGCCGACATCATGAAGGAGATCTGCGCCCTCAGCGACGGAGCGACCGTCTCATCCAAGAAGGACAACCTCGTCAACATCGGCGGGTTCCTCGGCCTTCGGGATCCTGACCTCGCCAGGGAGGCTCGGGCCCTTCTGGTCGCCTTCGAAGGTCTTCATACCTACGGCGGCATGTCGGGTCGGGACATGGAAGCTCTCGCACGCGGGATTCGTGAGATGGTCGATTCCGATTCTCATGTTCAAGCCAGAGTTGGCCAGGTCGAGTATCTGGGCGACGCACTCATCGAGGCCGGTGTACCGATCATCCAACCTGTCGGCGGGCACGGTGTCTTCCTCAATGCAAAGGCGATCCTCCCCCACATCCCACACGACCAATTCCCTGCTCAGGCTCTGACCGCGGCTCTATACGTGGAGTCCGGTGTTCGTGGGATGGAACGAGGTGTTGTCTCCGCCGGTCGCAACAAGGCCACCGGGGATCACAACTACCCGAAACTGGAATTGGTCAGGCTGGCCATCCCGCGTCGGGTGTACACCCAGGCCCATATGGATGTCACCGCCGAGGCCGTCATCGAGCTGCTCGAGAATCCAGAGGCCGTCGAGAGGCTGCGGTTTACCTACGAGCCCGAGTCCCTGCGATTCTTCCAGGCACGATTCGAACCGGTGTCATAGCCGGATAGACCTATCTGCTGGGCCACTCCTACCCGGAGTGGTTGGCGGCCCGACAGATCTATTCTTAGCCCACCGTCCGGGCCTCCACATTGGCCCACCTGAACCAGATGACGGCGATGGTGCCCCAAATCACCGGCATCGTCACCAGCTTCATGATGATTCCGGCGATCTGCTGGTCGGCCGCCGCGGTCATCGAACCGATACGGGGCGCCAACTCGTATACCGCGTAGATGGGCGTTGTCGTGAATGTCAGGTAGCTGGCCGGGATGACGGCGATCACGCTGGTCGTGACAAACAGGTAGATCATCTTCGCCCAGGCGGTCTTGGCGCGACCCTCGGACAGCGGGGACAGGACCGGCAGCCAGAGGATGAATCCGGAGATCAGCCAAACGACATCCATGGCGAACGATCCGAACTGACTGGCTCTCAGGGTCTCGACAGTCCCCGGGGCGTGTGTCGAGAGAAGGATCACGTTGTAGATCACCGCGCTGGCGACCAGCGAGCGTCCGAGCCAGACGGTTGCCCGGTAGAGCCGCGCCTTGCTCAGGAATCTGCGCGCCATCCACTCCGGTGTGCCCAGGAGAATCAGAGGCGCCGCCCCCAACGTGTAGAGAAGGAACTGAGTGACGTGGGCCGACGCCAGGTAGCCGGCGCCGAGCGTGCCCAGCGGCCAGTCGGAAGCGATCCAGAACACCACCCACCCGAGAACGAACAGGACCTTCTGACGGGTCGCCGTCTCACCGCTGTGGTTCCTGACCGATCGCCCAAAGAAGAGCATCGGGAGGATCGAGGCTATCCAGACACCGGGATAGGGGATCCAGGTCCACGACCAGGGCTCCTCCAGCGTCGTGCACCACCAGGAGATCATCCGAGGCTCCTCACATACTCAACCAATTGATCCACTTCCTCCTGGTCCAAGTAGAAGGCGGGCATTGTGGCATCCCACCCGGCCACGACGTCGGACGGGGGATTGACGATCGCCCGACGCACATACTCGGCGTCGGCGACAACCGTGGTCCCATCCGCCAGCGGCACCTGGCTCTCCCAAAGGCCGTTGAGAGTCGGGGCGAGATCGTTGCTGACCTCTGTGTGACAGCTCAGACAGCCAATATCCTTGGCAAGGGCCGCCCCCTCGACAGCAAGGTCAACGGAGCAGGCGGCCAGCAACAGGCTCGCGACAAGAACAGGAGGAAGGAGTCGTCTCAACCGCCGGTATCGCCCGGAGCGACCACCTCGACCTGGAGGGTCATGTCGCCGGCCATCTCCCACTGGAGAACGACTTCGACCACATCACCGACGTCGAGACGATCGACGGTCATGAACATCACGTGGTACCCACCCGGCTCGAGGACCAGTTGGCCGTCGGCAGGGAGATCCAAGCCCTCGACATGGTTCATGCCCATCGTGCCGTCGTCGTTCATGATCGTCTCATGAACTTGGACCATGGGTGCAATGTCGGAGTCGGCTCCGATCAGACGATCGTCGGTCCCATAACCGTCGGCGGTGAAGTACAGCGCCCCATTGGGCCCGGTCGGCTGACCGATCCGAGCGTCGCTTATCACCGGGGCGTCGGCGCCACCTCCGCACGCGGCCAGAAGCATGCCAAACAAAGCGACGAGCGCGACTTTCTTCCTCATTCCATCAACCCTCCTCAGTGGTTCGTCTCACGATTGGTGTGAGGGTGGTCTCAATCGTTCGCGGGGCTGGCCACTGGTTGTATCCCGGCCAGAAGTTGGAGGTCGTTCGACCATTGGCTCTGGCGTGTTCCAAACGGGTAAATCGAATAGCTGAGGTTGTCCGGAGCAAAGGCGGTCACCCATCCGGCGTGGTTGACCGTGTAGTTGTCACCATCACCAACCTTCTGCGCATGGGGAATGTTGAACGCGTCCTGGGCGGCTTCAACTTCTTCCTGCGTTCCCACCAGGCCGACGAATCTCGTGTCGAAGTTGTCGAGAAACTCCCGGATCTTCTCGGGGCTGTCACGGTCTGGATCAACGGAAACGAACACGACCGTCGACTCCCTGCCCAGGGCAGGGTTCTGGTCGAACACCTCGGCGATCTGCGCCAGGTGAACGGGGCAGATATCGGGACAGTTGAGATATCCGAAGTAGAGGAGCGTCAGCCGACCGTCGGTCTCGCTGGCGAAGTCGTATGCGTTGCCCTCGGTGTCGGTTAGAACGAAGGTTGCCTTCTCCTGTGGTGGCTCAACGGTCACTCCGAGGAACTCACCCGTGTTGATGTCGCTCCCACAAGCGGAAAGGAACAGCCCTACCACCAAGAGAATGGAGACGACCTTGCTCACTGCCTTGACATAGTGGCCATCTCGGGGTGCTAGTCGAAAACGAGATTGTCGGGATTGCGATAGGTAGGTTCGGACCGTTATTCGACAGGGGAGAATCCCAGCGATGAATCATATTGCCCTCTTCAAATTCAACGAGGACGTAACCGACATCCAGATCGATGCGATCACGTCTGGACTGGAAGGGCTCCGATCGAAGATCGATGTTCTGGAGGCCTACCAGTTCGGCCGTGACCTCGGCCAGATCGAAGGGACTTGGGACTACGGGGTAGTAGCCACCATCGCCGACCCTGCGGACTATCCGACCTACCGGGACCACCCGGACCACGTCGAACTCCTCGAGAACCTGATCAAGCCCGTCGTGAGCGCCGTCGCCCGGGTGCAGATAGCCGGCTAGCCCAGTGTTTCGATCAGATCCATGACCCTGGCTTCGATCTCGTCGCGGATCGGCCGGACCTCCTCGATGGAGAGACCGGCGGGATCGGCCAACTCCCAGTCGAGATAGCGCTTGCCGGGGAAATAGGGGCATTCGTCGCCGCATCCCATGGTGACAACTACGTCGGCGGCGCGGACGCCGTCGTCGGTCCATCTCTCCGGCTGCTCGGCTGAGATGTCGATCCCCCGCTCGGCCATCGCTGCGACCGCCACCTGATTGATCGAGTCGGCAGGCTCCGACCCCCCTGAATAGACCTCGACGGTTCGAGCGGCGAGGGCCCTCATGAAACCGGCCGCCATCTGAGAACGGCCGGCGTTGTGGACGCAAAGAAAGAGAACTGTGGGCATGGGAGTCAGATGCTCACCTCACCTCTCGGTGTGGAGAACGTCGCCGAACACGACGGTGAACCTTCTCTCAAATCGAGACGGTCTGTTTCCCCAACCCATTCGACGAGCTGCCGCTTTTCTCCGGCGATGGTCACCGATTGGAGGCGAGTCTCGCCCGAAGGGCCGGGAATGTAGGTCGCCCCAGGCATCAACTCCTCAGGTACGCCCCACTCGATGAAGAACGGAAGGCCGTTGTTCAAAGCCTCCTCGATTCCGGCGACTCTCCATGACAACTCGACCCCATCAGGCCGTATCCGACTCATCGGAGTCGGGTCCAACCCCAGCCGACTACACACCGAGTCCAGATTGGACGTCCGGAGACACACCGCATCGACCGCCAACTCGCCCTCGGTCCTCTCGCCGGCCCATCGTCCGAAAGGGTTCGTCGAAGCCTCTACGGCATCGGCGATGGCGAGGATCTCGAGGTAGTTGGGCCCCAAGGGAACGATGCGATTCTCGGTCCCAAGCCCGGTGTGAAGACCACCTGGTACCGAGAGCGCTCCAAGCCGGTCGCCGACCGCGGCAGCAGCGTCATCCAGAGAAGCCGCACAGAGAACGAGATGGTCGATTGCGAGATCCACGCCCGGCATGTTGCCAGAACGAAGATCCAAGTAGAGTCAAGTCTGTGAAGCGCCTTTCCCCTGTCCTGTTCCTCGCCGCCGTGGCCGTCGCCGTGTTCGCGGCACTACGCAACACAGAAGATGCCCTTCCAGAGGAGACCTGGAAGCCAGTCGACCCTTCGTGAGGATTGGAGTCCTCGTAACAGGGGACACATCGGTGCGAGCGGCCCATTCACTGGCGGCACACCCCACCGTTGATGAGGTCGTCGTAATCGGGCCGGCGCGAAGCAGGAATTTCGAGGTCGTTGAGAACGCAGAGGCGTGCGACTTCCTCATCGGATCGGGTGATTCGGCCCCGAAAACGGCTGTGACCCAAGACGTTCCGCTGATCTGGGACGGAGACTCCCCACCACCGGGCGTAGCCGTGTGGGGCGCCAACGCGAGGGGCCTGACGCTCGCACTGGCATCACGGGAGTCGGATCCCAGGCTCGTTGCCACGGCTCATCCGACCCTCGGCAACGGAGGCGACCATCAGGCTCGATTCCCCGATCCGCTTGGTCGCCTTCAGGTCACCGACACCGAATACGGTGGACAACAGTTGGCCATCGCCCGGTCTCCCAATGAGTTCGCCGCTTGTCTCGCTGTTGGCGCTTCACGTCGGGTGACCATCATCGACGACGGTGATTTCCTCTCAGGGGTAGCTCTCGCAGCCGGAGTCGACATCGCCGACGGAACACCGAAGCCTGTCTGGGAAGCCGCCCTCCGCTACCTCGAGTCGGCCATGGCGATGGGCCTGGTCATGGCAGAGGACCTTTAAGAGCCCGCATGTCGCAACTCACAAATGCCGCGGTTCCGGTACGCCAGGACGTCATCGACATCGAGCAGAAGTTCATCCGGCAGTTGGCGGCCCCGGGGCCATCACTGAACGGAAAGGAACGACTGGCGGTGGCGACCGCAGCCCGACACGGATCGATGGGAGACAATGAGCTTCACGGTCTGGCCAATCATCTCTACGCCAGCCCGTCCACAGTCACCGAGGAACACGTCAGAGCCGCAGCCGATTCGGGCGGTGAACCGCAAACCATCGAGGTCATCGGGATCGTGTCCAGGCTGTCGGCAATCGACAGAATCCATCAGGTCCTCGACGTCGATCTCGAGCCTCTCCCCCAATCTCTGCCAGGAGTACCGACGGGCAAGATCGCCGAGGATCTGAAGAGGCGCCGCTGTCACGTGCCCATGCCGCCCGGACCCATCCCGGTTGC
>JAYEGJ010000109.1:0-7955 GCA_034658975.1 Actinomycetota bacterium | reverse complement strand
CCATTCCGCACCAGGAGTGGCGAAACCTCGTCCTTGCGACTGGCGCGTCTGGCCGCCGATCTGAGCAACGGCATCAATCAGCAGACTCCTCGCCTCTCACTCGATCAGCAGTCGCAGTCGCAACCACATCCGCCATCGATCATGCGAATGGTCATCGTGAACTCCTTTCATCGATAACCGTCTATGCATTGATAATGGTCGATATGTCAGCTAATGTCAACGAACGAATGGATTACTGCTGCACGCCTTTGTTCGACGGTGAGATCGACGATCGATCCGCCACAGAGATGGCACCCGTGCTCAGCGCCCTTGCCGATCCGGTCCGCCTCAGAATCGTGTCGATGCTCGCCGCAGCGCCCAACGGTCGCGCCTGCGGGTGTGACCTCGAGTCGCCCCTGGGTCTGACGCAACCGACGGTCTCCCATCACCTCAAGATCCTGCGCGAGGCCGGTCTCATCGTCGGCACCAAGGAGGGAAGGTGGGTCCACTACCGCCTGGTGCCCGAGCGTCTCGAGGAACTTCGCGAAGCGCTTGCACCTGCAATGGCGCAACCGGTCTAGATCGACTCGACCGACGGCTTCATTCGGTCACTTCGGACTCGTAGTGCTTGGCACCGGGCCCGAGTGGGGCCCGCTTTCCGCGGAATTCCCAGTCACCTCCGAGGGCCGTGGAAAGGACCTCCTCGGAGTCGCTGGGCTGGGCGCCGACCTCGGGCCGAATGTCGATGTCGGACTGGACGATGGTGTTGGTCAACGCACCCAGGCCCTCGACTTCGACCGTCACGACATCGCCGGGCTCGACCGGGCGCGATCCGGCGGGAGTTCCGCTGAGGATCACGTCCCCCGGGAGGAGGGTTATCGATCGGGCGATGTCCGCCACCAGATAGTGCATGTCCCATTCCATCTCGGCGGTGTTCCCGCTCTGGACGGTCTCCCCGTTGACCAGGGTCTTGATGTCCTTGTCGTGGAAATCCCAATTCGTGACGAGTCCCGGTCCGAGGGGGCAGAGCGTGTCGGAGCCCTTGACCCGCAGCATCGAACCGGCGTCGGTGTCCCTGAAGTCGTGGAGCCCGTAGTCGTTGGCGATGGTGTAGCCGGCAATGTGTCGGGCCGCCTCGTCCTGGGAGATGTTGAATGCAGTTTCGCCGATGACGATGGCGATCTCGCCCTCGAAGTTGAGGTACTTGCATCGACCCGGTCGGACAACTTCGCCACCGTGGGCGTTGAGTGAGGTCGTCGGCTTGTGGAAGTAGGTCGGCGCCGGGGGGAGTTTGGTCATGAACTCATCGACCCTGCTCCTGTAGGTGAGGTGGGTGGCGATGATCTTGGTCGGCTCGCATGGCGGAAGGTGTATGGCGTGGTCGATGGCGATGCGCTCACCGTTGGTGGTGACCAGGTCGTCGCTGTCGACCCACGCGCTCACAGGCGCGCCGTCGAACATGATCCGTCGCGTTTCGGGCATGGGCCAACGGTAACGACTCAGTTGAGGTCGGCGGTCCAGATCTCGATGAACAGGGTTCGGCTGGAGTCGTACGACGCGCTGATGTCAGTGACGAGTGTGAGAGCGATTTCGTTCTTCGAGATGTCCACCTCGGTGACGAACGATCCGGGCTTTTCGAGTCCCGTCGCCGCGCCAACTCTCCAGGTCTCGGCGTCGTTGCTGAAGAGGAGGTATCGCGGTCCCGTGGGAAACCGCTCGAAGCCCAGGAACCTACTGTTCTCCTCCCGCTCGATCTCCTCGAAGCTGAACGTGACCAGACTCTCTCCGGTGGCCGGGTCGAGGAACGTGGCCGTCTCGGCAGCTAGGTCGAGGACGATGTGCTCCGCCTGGGCTTGGTTCCAGAGGCGCGTAGTGCTGATCGACTCACTGCCCTCGTGCAATTCCAGAGTTCCAGTGAGGTCATCGAGAGCAAGCACGTATGCGCCACGGCTCAATGAGAACGGCTGGGGCTGCCGTTCAACACGGAGACCGCCATCGGGTTGGCCCTCGGCCATCGTGGCAATTCCGTACTTGCCCCCTGCGACGGAGAAGAATTGCCACCAGCCGGCGTCGGGCAGGAGCCGATCGAGAAGCAGCCGATCCCACTTGGCTCCGTCGGTAGAAACCGCGGGCCGGTTGGCGAACACCGAGACAAGTCCATCGGTCCAGGGGTGGATCTCCCAAATCTCGGGAAGCCGCGGTCCCGGCACCCATTCCTCGCCATTGAAACTCACCAGATTCATGCCGGTCGGTCCGTAGGCGACCAGCACCGGGTTGGAGTGATTGTCGATGAAGGCTGATTGGACATCGAAGGACCCGGTCTCGGTCTGCCGCCAACTGTCGGCTCCGTCGGTCGAGACCCAAACCAAGTCTTCAAAGGAGTATCCGGTCCTGGCCTGTGTGATCTGCTCCGAGGTCAGGCCCAATTCATCGGCCTCAACCACGGCGGTCACTATCCCCAGTGGCCCATACACGATTAGCCGCGACCCGTAGAAGTCCCAACCTCGAGGGAGGTTATCGACGCCCAGGTAGCTGTTCAGGCTGGCTTCGATGGCGGTCCGGCCTTGTTCGGCGAAGCCTCGGGCGGCGACTGCGATCACGTCCGGGCCGATTGCGATCCCGTTGCTCCACAGACTCCAGTCGCGGGAGTCGCCTTCGACCGGCAGCGGCGCTCCTTCCCATTGAACACCGTCCATCGACGTCCATGCCCAGGGTTGTCCGCTCTCGATGTGGACACCCGCTGCCACCACGACACCAAAACCGGCCTCGACTCCCGAGATACGGAACTCCGATGTGAGGTTGGTGGCCAGCGCCGGTTGGTCTCCTCTCGCCGATCGGACTGTCAGCCCTGATTGCCCTTCCTGGGACGACACCAGCAGCGGACTGAATACGAGAAGATCATCAGCGCGATACACCGTCGCGATCGGGTGGAACCCGTGGAAGGTCCCTGCCAGTTGGAGGGTGAGGGGCTCGCCGACCTGGTACGGGTCGAAGGGGGAGACCGTGGTGGGAGTCTCGATGACCGCCTCGGTGGTGGGAGCGCCGTCCGTTTCTTCGTCCGGGCTGGTCAACGTCATCAGGCCGGTAAGGGCGATGGCGGCCACGCCGGTCGCGACCAGCGCCATCACCTTTCCGCCCTTGCGTGGCGGAGGCTCGCGGGTCCCTTCTGGAAGTACCACTCCTATGAGAAACGTACAGAACGGCCGGATGGTTCACCAGCTGCAATGTCTGCTACCTAGCGAATCAGGGGAGGAGGCCGACCCAGCTGCTGATCTGGGGTAGAGACTGGTCGTCAAAGGATTCATCGAGAGTCACCGCGATCAAGCGATCCTCACCGACCAGGAGGAGGCTCACTTCGTTACCCACCATGAGCTTTGACATGTCCTGGACTGACCACTCGATCCCTTCGGCTGAGAACAGGAAGGCCCGCAGTCGATCCTCCTCCGCGAACGGATCCGGGAATGGGGTCAATGCTCCCACCCCGTCCGCATCCACGGTCACCACGCCCTGCTCGGCTCTTTTCATCTCCTCGAAGCTGAAAGCGACGAGCGGCTCCTGGGTATTGGGGTCGAAGAAGGTGACCTCTCGCTTCTCAAAGTTCACCTGTGCGCGTGGGTCGGCCTCGGGGGTCGAGGATGAGAGGAAGATGATGATCTTGCCGCTCTCGGACTCGTCTAGCCGGACTATTCCGAACCCGAAGTCAACCCAGAGTTTGTAGCCTCCCTTCTCCACCGTCGGTGCAAGCCGAGCTTCGAGAAATGATCCGGCGCCGCTCGACAGGGGCTGACCTTCGGCAAAGGCGGCGATCCCGGCGCTGCTGGCCGCAATCGGGTGCACCCACCAGTTGAAGACGTTGGGGAGTAGGTCGTTGACCGTTGGTTGGTTCCATTCTTGCCCGTCTCGAGATGTGACGAGGCGGTCTGTTGGAGGGATGTGTTGCGTGCCCGCGAAGCCATCACCCCACGGAACGATGTTGAATACCTCGGGGCGTTCATTGGCACTCCATTCCCGCCCGTCAGGGGACGTCCATCTCGTCGGCCCCGAGGGGCCGAAACCCATCACCGTGATAGTGCCGTCCTCTGCAATGGACACATCTTCTATCCCTTCGGCCTCAAAGGGGGCCACCTGCCAGGTGATCCCGTCGTCGGACATCCATGCAAACATCTCGCGTTGGGCGCCAGAGGCCACCCGGCTCACAATTTCGACAGGGATGCCGAGATTCGCTGCGGATTCTGAATAGCCGGTGATCCCCCATGGCCCCCGCATCACTACGCGGTGGCCATCGAATTCGACTTCGGAGGACGAATCCGCCACAACGGCCAAGTCGTCGGGCAGGTATTCAGAGAGTATCTGGCGTTCATTCAATTCGATGCCACCGAGGATCAGGATTCTGTCGTCGGTCGCCGCCACCTTCCCGATTTCCATCACTTCCGCGTGTTCGAGTGGGCGGGGGAGGGGAATGGTCTGAGGGTTCCACGACGTGCCGTCATCCGAAGTCCACAGAAGCGGCGTCCCGTCGCCGAGGTCACGGCCCAGAGCGATCATTCCTCTGTCGGTCGACACGACGCTGTCCACCCAGAACCCGGCCGCAATGACGAAGCTCTGGCCGGACCAGAAGATCCCATCGTCGCTGGTCCATGCCTGGAGTCCTCCAGGCGGGTAGGAGGCAGAGGATGGTGTCGAAACCTGAGGCCTGCCGAACAGGAAGAATTTCTCTCGGTGCTCGACCACGGCCACCGGCCAGGTGTCTCCGATTCCAAAACTCCGGGCCCAGCGAACCTGCCGCCCAGTTTGGATGTCGCTCACCCTGAAGTCGGCCAGGTCGAGAGTGGTGGTTGGTTGAGACACAACCAGCGTCGTCGTGGCGGAAGCAGCGGTGGCCTCCGTCGGTTCTGGAGTTGTCAGGCGACCGAGAGCGAACGCACCAATGACCACGATTAGACCGGTCACAACGATGAGAGCGGTGCGTGGCGTCTGGGTCCGCTCGCCCTGATCTGGACCTTGGTCCGGCTGTACCATGCCTATGAAAAGTAGTCGTCGTGCATTTGTTTCGACTGCCGCTGCTTATCTGGCCTCCATGCGATTGCCGAACTATGACGGAGCCGGTCTGGTCAACCTGATCGCCGAGTTGGAGGTCCGTCTCACCGGCTCGTCGGAGTCACCCGGGCTGGTCGCCAACCTCGCCGCGGCGATTCCTGATGCGGAGACCTACGTCCTGGTCCTCTTCGACGGTCTCGGCGATCTCCAGCTTACGGCTCACCCCGAGGGTGGGGCATTGGTCCGGCACCGGGCCGGCGCCCTCGACGCTTCGTTCTCCACGCAGACCTCGGTGGCCACCGCCACTCTGGCCACCGGTCTCCCACCGGCGCGTCACGGACTGATCTCGTATCTGTTGCGGTTCACTGGATCCGAAAAGCCGGTCAACACTCTGTGGTGGTTCGACACCGATGGGAATCCCGCCGACGTCAACCATTCCAGTTTCCTGCCTGCTCCCAACCTCGCGGAGCGGCTGAGTGGCCACGGTGTCGAAGCCGTGGTCATCGAGCCGGACGCATTCCTGGGAAGCCCGCTGGATCGAGTTCTATACCGGGGGGCGCCTACCCGTGGAGTCGAGGACGTCACCTCGATGGCTCCGGCGGTCCTCGAAGAGGCCGCGCGGCGGGGAAGATTGGTCGTCTGCTATCTGCCCTATGTGGATGCGGCCGGGCATGTGGAGGGCACTGCATCGGAGGCGTATTCAGAGGCACTCCGGCTCGTCACAGGGGTGTGGGAGGCGATCGGAGAAGGTCTGCCCTCTTACGCCGCAATGGTGGGGACGGCCGATCACGGGATTGTCGACATCGAACGCCACATAGAGGTCACACCACCCGAATCGGTGACTCTGTACGGAGACTCGAGGGTCGTCTATGTGTCCGGCAATGCCGATGAGGCCGAGCGACTTGCTGCCGACCTCCCCGCCACATGGGTGACGGGTGACGATCTCGACGGCCTGTGGGGCCCGGGCCCAACGCACGCCGACTTCGACCGGAGGAAGCCGGACGGGTTGCTGGTCGCCGACGCCGGAGTCGGGTTCCTTTATCCGGGCAACGACTTGCCACTCGCAGGAAATCACGGGGGTCTCACGGAGGAAGAGATGCGAATCCCGTTGCTCGTCTATCTTTCGGCCCCGAACGACCAATGAGCACTCTTTGCCAACAAGCCGGCGACCCGAACGCCGACATCACCTCCCATGACACCTATCTGAGTGGCTTTCCCCACGCCGCCTTCCGACGCTTGAGGGAGGACGACCCGGTCGCGTGGATCGATGAGGAGGACGGCGCCGGGTTCTGGGCCGTCACCAAGCATGCCGACATCATCGAGATCAGTCGCGACTACAAGCGCTTCAGCGCAGCTCGCGGCATCCGCATTGAGGAGATGGCCCCGGATGAGATGGAGGCACGTCGCACGCTCATGGAGATGGACCCTCCCGAGCACACCCGGCTGCGGCGTCTGGTCCAGCCCGGATTCACACCGAAGGTCGTTGCCACCTATGAGGAGGCCTTCCGGCGTCTGACGACCCTGGTGCTCGATGGGGTGCTGGAAAAGGGCGAGTTCGATTTCGTTACCGAGATTGCCCGCGACCTTCCGGTCAGGATGCTCTGTCGTCTCGTTGGCGTTCCCCCCGAAGACGCCGATGAGTTGGTCGCTTGGGGCGACTCGATGATCTCCAATGCCGATCCCGAGTACACGCCCGTGATCATCGACAAGGACGACACCGATGACTGGCGGTTGCTTCCCTTCCGGGCCCCGGCGGCGATCGACGTGTTCAGATACGCCGAGGAGATAGCCCTGGAACGTCGTCGGGAACCGAAAGACGACATCATCACGACGCTTCTGACCGCTGAGCCCGACGGCGAGCCGTTGACGGATCTGGAATTCAAGAACTTCTTCACGTTGATGATGGTCGCCGGCAACGAAACGACCAGGCACACGATCTCGCACGGGATGACTTTTCTCGACAACCATCCCGACCAGTTGGCCTGGTGGCTCGAAGACATCGGCGGCCGTTCCGAGTCGGCCACCGAGGAGATTCTCCGGGCGTCGAGTGTGACCATGCACTTCCGCCGGACGGCGACCGAGGACACCGTGATTCGGGACATCCCCATCTCGGCGGGGGACAAGGTGGTCATGTGGTACACGTCGGCCAACTACGACACCGACGTTTTCCAGGACCCTTTTGACTTCGACCTCGCCCGCAATCCCAATCCTCACATCACCTTTGGCACCGGCCGCCACGTGTGTCTGGGGGCGTCGCTTGCCAGGCTCGAGGTGAGGGTGTTCTTCGAGGAGTTCCTCCGGCGGGTGGAGTCCTTTCAGGTGGGGGAGCCGGACCGGCTGCGGTCGAATTTCATCTCGGGGATCAAGCATTTGCCGATCTCGGTGAACTGACCGCACCAGCCCTCAGGATTGTCGGCCATTTGTCATTCCGAACCTCTGGAATCTGTCCTTGGCGTCCCGTATCATCGAACGTATGTTCGCTACTGAAGTGGATTACGAGGGTTTGACGGCCGAAGCCGAGTCGTGGGCCGATTCGGATCGTCATGTGCTTCCTGATGATCTGGAGTCGATTCCTCCTGGTCCGTTTCTGGCGGGGATTCTCTCGGGTGTGGATCGTTCATGCTTGTCGGGTCATGACACGGTGAGAGTGATGCAGGCCAACAATCGTCTGGTTGGTCACTATCAGGCGGAACTGGCTGCTGACATGGTGGAAGTCTCTTATCGGACCGACGCCGAACTGGGCCGGTCAGAAGAGGCCTGGGAGTACGCCTCCGACGAGATACGTGCCGCCCTGACCTTGACCCGTCGTGCCGCTGAATCGGAGTTGGGTTTCGCCACCGACCTGTGGGAACGCCTCCCCCAGGTCTGGGAGGCTCTCAACACCGGGAAGATCGATGTTCGTGAAGCGAAAACCATCGTTTATGGGACCTCCCACGTCG
>JAYEGJ010000108.1:0-7983 GCA_034658975.1 Actinomycetota bacterium | reverse complement strand
CCCCGCTTCTGGTTGCCTCGCTCGGGAAAGTCTTGAGGCCGGCATGAAGAGCCAATCCGCCGCGATCGAAGACAAGACGGTTCCACATCCGCAGCCCGCCCATCTTCGACTCACCGAAGTAGTCCGAACCGAAAACGCGGGTGACCCAGTTGTCCAGATCGACCACGATCAAACGGTTGTCGGACTTGCCCGGCGCCCCAAACGTCGGCGTGTAGATGACGGTGAATTCGGGCTCCCATCCCTCATCCGGCGGAAAGTAGAGCTGGGCCTGCATAGCCGCGATATTGGGTTGTGTTGCCTCGATAAAGAGCCGGGAGCCAGTGCGGAAGTCCGGGTCCGGCCCGATGTAGCCTTCGATCAACAGCATGTCCGCGCCGGCGATGTGGGCATCTTGAGCCGCGGCCCACTCGGTGGCCTCGGCTCTCGAGATCCGGTTCTGATGGATCTCGTTGTCCGACACAAAGAAGGTGGAGTTCTTGAGACGAGCCGTGATCTCGGCCTCGTAGTTGAGGTTCCCGTACTCCGTTTCGGTAACACGAGGCATTGCGCTCAGCGTCAAGTCGCGAAGACGGGTCTGGCCCGGATTTCGCTCTACGGACTTGGCGTCGGGCAGTCGAAACATGCGAGTGCTCTCCTCGGGGTTTGAGAACGGCAGCGTAATACAGAATCGACTAGCCCCCCGGCCAAGCCACCGGAGCGGGCATCGGACGGTCATCGAGCCCTGCGAGGAGGTTCTCAACGGCCAGGGCTCCCATGGCCATTCGAGTCCGGGTCGAAGCGCTCCCGATATGGGGTATCACCAAACAGTTGGAAAACCCGAGTAGTGGGTGGTTCGGAGGCAGCGGCTCCGGGTCGGTCACATCCAGGCCCGCCCCGGCAATGCTCCCGGCTCCAAGGGCATCTACCAGGGCATTGGTATCGACGACCGGCCCTCTCGAGATGTTGACCAGGAAGGCGTCTTTCCTCATGAGGCCAAACTCGCGAGCTCCGATCAACCCAACCGTCTCGTCACTCAACGAGACACAAATCATCACATGGTCCGATCGTGCGAGTACTTCGTCCAGGGGGAGGAATCGACCCGGAGCATCCTCCTTTTCCGAGGATGCCGAGTACAGGATCTCCATCCCGAAGCCGGAGGCACGTCGGGCGATGGCCCTCCCGATACGACCCATCCCCACGATCCCGATCGTGGTCCCGAACAGATCGGACCCGGTCATCCAAAACGGATCCCAGGGACCCCATGAACCGTCCTTGACTGCTCGCTCGCCTTCGGGGAGCCGTCGAACCACCGAAGCCAGCAACGCGAATGCGGTGTCGGCCACTGTCTCGGTGAGTACACCGGGCGTATGGCCGATCTCGATTCCGCGCTCATGACACGCCCCCACATCGATGTTGTCAACGCCGACAGCCATCTGGGAGACGATCCGGAGCCTGGGGGCGGCATCGAGTAGTTCCAGGTCGATGGTCTCGGTGATCATGGTGAGAAGACCCTCAGCCGAAGCTGCCTCCTCGAGAAACACGTCGCGCGGAACCGGATACTTGCCTGCCCATGTCCTGACCTCATGCAACCCTGCCAAAGGTTCGACCACTTCCGATGGCAGCCTCCTGCATACGTAAACACGTGCCATAAAGGTCGAGGCTAAACACCTCCTCCGAACCGACCGATATCATGCGAGTTATGAAACGCGGCGCACTACTGATGGCAGCTCTATTGACGCTGGCCGCGTGTGCTCCCGCCACGGGACTCGAACCGCAGAAGATCTCCGACGCTGACATCCAACTCGGCACCACTCCCCCGGTGAAAGCAGGCGTCGCGACCTCCGAGCCCGAGCAACAGGCCCGGTCCGAGCCCGAAGAGTCGAGACCCATGTACGCAGGCTTCGCTGCCGAACTCGGCGCGACCGCGTCGTTGGTGGCAACCACCATCGGCGACACCGTGATCTACGACGCCCCCGGATCAGGCCAAGAGATGATGACGCTGGATGCGCACACGATTCTGGGCACGGCGACGGTGCTTTCAGTCGTGCAGCAAGGTCCCGACGGCTGGCTGGAGGTCATGCTCCCGATCCGACCCAACGGCTCGACGGGATGGGTCCACTCAACCGAGGTCGCCCTCTATGTGGTGGAGGGTCGCATAATCATCGACCTCAGCGATCGACAGCTCTCCTACGTCGTGAGCGGTGAAGAAGTCCTGACCTCGACCGTGGCTATCGGGAAGTCCGGCTACCCCACGCCCACCGGGGAGTTCTTCGTCACCGACAGCGTCACCCTGTCGAGCGAAGGCACTCCGTGGGGACCACACGCACTGGGATTGTCGGCTCGATCGGACACCATTACCGAATACAACGGTGGCGACGGGATCATCGGCATCCACGGGACGAACAACCCATCCTCGATCGGGAACGCCGCTTCGCTGGGATGTGTCCGGCTGCCAAACGAGTTGATCACAGAACTGTTCGGACTGGTGCCCATCGGCACGCCGGTCGAGATCCGCGCCTAGTGCCCACTGGCCGGTCGGCCGCTGCTACCGCCTCGCCCTCAGCTTGCTCTCGTTCTCACCGCAGCATTCGCCAGAACCGTTGTCCCGCGCTCTTTGGTCGTCGTTCTGAGGATCAGCCCGTCATCCTCCTCCCAGATCGCGGTGACCAGCGTCTCGCCCGGAAAGACATGGCCGGTGAACCGAGCCTTGTAGTCCTCGACGAGTTCCGGCTTTCCGTCGAGAGCCGCGTCGACAACAGCCTTGGCCGCGATCCCGTAGGTGCACAGTCCGTGGAGAATCGGCCTCTCAAAACCGGCGAACATGGCGAATCCTGGATCGGCGTGGAGCGGGTTCTTGTCTCCGGAGGCAAGTCGATAGAGGAGGGCCTGCTGGGGCAGGGTTGCCGATTCGACGAGGTGGTCGGGCTCCCGCTCCGGTGCCTCGTTGCCTGCTGAAGGTCCGGACTCGCCGCCGAAGCCCCCCTCTCCGCGGATGAAGATCGATGACCGATTGGTGAAAAGCGGATCACCCGTTTTGTCGTCGACCGAGACGATCTCCATGACGACCAGGGCCCCCTTGCCCTTGTCAAAAACGTCGATGATCCGGCCCGTCTGGGTGACACTGCCCGTGGTCGGGATGGGCCGATGGACGATCAATTCCTGCTCACCGTGAAGAATCTGGGCGAGGCTGATATCCAGCCCCTCAATCGCCCCCAAGCTCATCATGATCCCGAATGGCGGGATGGTGCCGTAGCTGGGGATGGCCTGAAGGTCGCCCTCGTATGAGTACTTCAGCTCCAGTTCGTCGGTGGGCGGGTTACCAGCGCCGACGCCGAGGTTGTACAGGATGATGTCGTCGTCTGTCCATGAGAACGATCCACCGGGTAGTTCCGCTCCAAGTACCTGGTCGATATCGATAGGCATGCTCAGTCTCCCTATGCGAACATCTGGCCGAGGATCATCATCTCCTCATTGAGGTTTCCAGGAACCGTGTACTCGGAGATATCCCGGATCATGTCGAGGTTGGAGGCCACCTCCTCCACGGAGGGGACGACACCGGCACCGGCAAACCAGCCGTTGTTGGTGCCGAGGAAGACCCGGCCGTAGCGACCACCGCCGACGGTGAAGATCTCGTGGGTCTGGGTGTTTGCTTCCGAGCAGAGGTACACGACCATGGGCGTCACCTGATTCGGGTCGACCATCTCGACGAATGGCCCGAGGATGTCCTCGGTCATGCGGGTGCGTGCGATAGGAGCGATGGCGTTGGACTTGATGTTGTACTTCATGCCCTCGACGGCAACCACGTTGGAAAGACCCACCAGACCGGCCTTGGCCGCCCCGTAGTTGGCCTGGCCAAAGTTGCCGAACAACCCGGCCGCTGATGACGTGAAGACAAATCGGCCATAGGCCTTCTCCTTCATCACCTTGAACGCCGGCTGCGACACATAGAAGGCGCCTTTGAGGTGAACGTCGAGAACGGCCTCGATCTCCGACATCTCCATGTTGGCAAATGACCTGTCCCGAAGGATTCCAGCGTTGTTGACGACGATGTCGACGGTACCGAATGCGTCGAGAGCGGTACCGATGATCCCGGCCCCACCCTCCTCGGTGGAGACCGAGTCGTAGTTGGCGACCGCCTCTCCCCCGGCTGCCGCGATCTCGGAGACCACGACATCGGCGGCAGACGTCGATGCCCCGGTCCCCTCGACCGATCCGCCGAGATCGTTTACGACGACCTTGGCCCCGCGACGGGCCAATTCGAGAGCGTATGTGCGGCCCAGACCGCCTCCAGCACCGGTGATGATCGCGACCCGACCATCGAAAGCGATTGGTTCACTCACCAGATTGTTCCTCCGTTCAGAGACCGAGGGACCGACCGATAATCTCTTTCATGACTTCGGTCGTGCCCCCGTAGATGGTTTGAACACGAGCATCCCTGAATGCCCGTGCTATCGGATATTCCTCCATGTATCCCCAGCCCCCAAAGAACTGAAGACAACGACTCACGACACTGTTCTGAAGCTCGGTGACCCACCATTTCGACTTCGCCGCGTCCTCGGCGGACAGGTTGCCATTGACGTGGTCCATGATCTGGGAGTCGACATAGGTCTGAGCGATGTCGAGCTCGGTGCGCATCTCGGCCATCGTGTGCTTGACGGTCTGGAAGCCGCCGATTGGCTGACCAAATGCTTCGCGTTCCTTGACATAGGCAAGCGTCCACTCGAAGGCCACCTGGGACGAGGCAATCGCTCCGGTTGTCAGCGAGAGACGTTCCTGGGGCAGATTGTGGACGAGATGGAGGAATCCCCTCCCCTCCTCGCCCAGCAGGTTCTCGACGGGGACCGGCACGTCTTCGAAGAAGAGTTCGGCCGTATCGTTGGCGTGGAGGCCGATCTTCTCGAGATTGCGGCCTCTTGTGAAGCCGTCCATGCCTTCCTCGACCACCAAGAGGCTCATCCCCGAGTGGCGCTCGGCCGGGTTGGTCTTCACGGCAACCACCACAAGATCCGAGTTGATCCCGTTGGTGATGAAGGTCTTGGTTCCGTTGACCAGGTAATGGTCGCCGTCACGGATTGCCGTGGTCGTGATGCCGGCGAGGTCGGAGCCGGCCCCGGGCTCGGTCATGGCAACCGCCGTCATCAGCTCGCCCGACGCCATGCCCGGAAGCCACCGCTCCTTCTGCTCATCGGTAGCCAGCTCCAGGAAGTAGGGCATCACGACGTCGTTGTGAAGGGTGATGCACATGCCCGAGCCGGCTGCATCGGCCCGCATCATCTCTTCGACGATCACCACGTTGAACCGGAAGTCATCGACTCCGCCGCCCCCGTATTCCTCGGGAACGGCCATGCCCAGAAGACCGGCGTCGCCTGCCTTCCGGAACATCGTCTTGTCGACTATCCCCGACGCCTCCCACTCATCGACGTGTGGAGTTACCTCTCTACCGATGAACTCTTTGACACTCGAGCGAAAGAGCTCGTGGTCGGCCTCGAAAAGGGATCTCTTCATTCCCTGTCTCGTGTCAGACGGTCAGATACCGGTGTACAAGGCGTCGATCTGATCGGCGTACTTGTCAAGCACGATCCGTCGCTTCAGTTTCAGCGAAGGCGTCACTTCGCCCGAATCCGGGCTCCACTCATCGGGAACGATGAACCACTTCTTGACCTGCTCGACATGGGCAACCTTGCTGTTGGCCTCTTCGACGGCATGGGCGACCTCATCCTGGACCTCTGGCAGTTCTGTGAAGCTCTCGAGGTCCGTGTACTCGATGCCGTGCGCCGCGGCCCATGCCGGCGCTTCCTCGGGGTCGAGAGCGATCACCATCGAAACGAACTTCCGTGCGTCGCCGATCATGCACGCTTTGGAGATGATCGGATGGTTGCCCAAGGCGGTCTCCAGCTTCGCCGGCGCGATGTTCTTGCCGGCGGCCGTGATGATGATCTCCTTCTTGCGGCCGACGATCCAGACATACCCGTCCTCGTCGATACGACCAAGATCGCCGGTGGCGAGCCAGCCGTCGGGCAGGAATGCCTCCCGGGTCGCGTCGTCGAGCTTCCAGTAGCCCTGCGTGACGATCCCACCGCGCATCAGAATCTCTCCATCGTCTGCGATCTTCATCTCGACCCCGGGCAGCGGGGGTCCTACCGACCCGATCTTGATCCTGCCGGGGAGGTTGGTGGAAGCCGGTCCGGTGTTCTCGGACATGCCGTAGAGCTCAAACAGCGGGATCCCGATGGTCATGAAGAACTTGACCAGATCCGGGTTGATCGGTGCGGCGGCAGTGATGGCGATCTCGACCTGATCCATCCCGAGCCCCTCGCGCACCTTGGAAAGCACGATCTTGTCCAAGATCCCTGCGGTCATGGGAGCGCTTCCGGTTCCGGCCAACTCGGCATCCACTCGTTTCTCGTTGGCGGCCAATGCTTTCTTCAGCAGCGTCCCCTGGATTCCTTCTGCCTCGGCGAAGCGTGACGCCAGACGGGCGTGGAACTTCTCAAACACCCGCGGGACACCGACGAAAAGCGTCGGACGGGCCTGCTGGATGTACTCGAGGACTCCGGCGAGGTTGGGGCAGTACCAAACCTGTCCGGCGAGAAAGGTGCCCATGTAATGGGTGGCGAGCCGCTCGGCGATGTGCGCCAATGGAAGATAGGACACCATCCTTGCCCCGAGTTGCAGGTCGGCCGCTCGACGCATCGACTCGAGCGTCCACATAACGTTGTACTGACTGATCATGACGCCCTTGGGGGTTCCAGTCGTCCCGGAGGTATAGATCAGCGTGGCAAGGGTGTCGGATGTGATGGCGGCAGAGGAGCGCTCGACGGTCTCAGGGTCTTCGGAGAGCCGATGGGTGCCCCTGGCGAGCATCTCGTCCCAGCTCAGGACCCAGTCGAGGGTGTCGTAGTTCTCGGCGCCTGACAGAAGGACCACATAGCGAAGGTTGGGCAGCTCGGAACGGATCGACTCCCACCGCTTCATGAATTCGAGGTTTTCGAGGATCGCCACAGTCGCCTTGCAGTTGTCGGCGATGTACTTGACCTGATTGGCGGCGAGCGTCGAGTAGACAGTCACCGGGGTGGCGCCGGCGTGCATCGCGGCGAAGTCGGCAATGACGTGTTCGGGCGTGTTCCCCGCCATGACCGCGACAAACTCACCATCGCCCACGCCGAGGGCTTGGAGGCCGGCGGCTGCCTTGTGGACCTCTCTCCGGTACTCCGACCACGTGAGACTCTTCCAGTCCCCGTCCTTCCAATGGATCGCCGGCTGATCTGCGTGATCGTCCGCGTTTCGGTTGAAGACATCGACAAGTGTCTGATCTTCAACAATTGCGTCTATCTCCGCTCGCTCAGCGAGAACGGCCTGGTCACTCACGGCTCCTCCAATGGTTCAGGAAATGGCTCCGGACCCACGGAGCATAACGATTCGTTCCGGGCTATAACCCAGGTCAGCGAGTATTCGGTCGGTGTGCTCCCCGGGCGAGCAGGGTGTGCCTTCCACGGAGGCGGGTGTTGCCGAGAACCGGGGCGCCGGAGCGGGCTGAACAATCCCTTCCAACTCGGTGAATGTCGATCGAGCCCGGTTGTAGCGGTGGTCCGGAGCCTCACTCATGGACAGGACGGGTGCGACACAGGCATCCGAGCCTTCGAAGTGCTCAGACCACTCGTCACGGGTGCGCTCCGAGAACCTGGAGGCAAAGGCCTCCCTCATGGTGGGCCAACCCTCACGATCGAGTTGGGCGGGCAGTTCGGCCGGGTCCAGCCCGAGTTTGCCCACCAACTCGGCGAAGAACTGCGGCTCCAGTGCCCCCACCGCGACGCGGCCGCCGTCAGATGCTTCGTACGTCGTATAGAACGGAGCAGCCCCGTCGAGAAGGTTCGAAGAACGAGCCGTTCCGTCCCACCATCCTTCGGCTGCGAACCCGTGGTGGGATGCCATCAGCAGCGCAGACCCGTCCACCATCGCAGCGTCCACCACCTGACCCTCACCGGATTCCCTCGCGTTGAGCAA
>JAYEGJ010000107.1:0-1588 GCA_034658975.1 Actinomycetota bacterium | reverse complement strand
GCCGCCCAAAGCAGATCCGATCAGGCGCTCGTCATGCCGTCTGGGACTGTCCGACGTGCAGCCGGAGATATCGCCAAATCCTGTGGATTGGGGTCGGGTGGTTAGGCGGCGTCCCTTGATTCCTCAGTTCTCCTTTCGACTCGGATTCCGTCTTTGAACTCGATGCCGGCCCGCACCTGGATGACGAGCTCTGGGCTGTTGACTTTCCGCCACCGGTCCTGAGCGGCGTCGAGGAGCTTGTAGGCCATCACCAGGCCCCGACGACGACTCCCTGCGCCCTTGGTGACCCTCGTTCTCGCTCTTACGGTGGCGAACGTCGACTCGATCGGGTTCGTGGTTCGTAGGTGGACCCAGTGGGCTGCTGGGTAGTCGTAGAACGTCAACAACACGTCCCGGTTCTTCGTGAGCTTCGCTGCGGCTTTGGGATACTTGTCGCCGTAGACACGGACGAAGTCGTCGATCCCGGTTTCGGCGTCGGCGCGGGTTTCGGCCTGGTAGATCTCATGGATCGCGGCCTTCGCCTGGCGATGGAGCCGCTTGGGCAGGACGTCCAGAATGTTCGCGGTCGCGTGCACCCAGCAACGCTGCTCAGCCGTCTCAGGGAACACGTCACCCAAAGCCGACCAGAATCCCAACGCGCCGTCACCAACAGCGACCATCGGAGCGGTCATGCCACGGTTCTTCAAGTCTCGCAGCACCTCGGCCCATGACTCGGTTGATTCGCGATACCCATCCGAACAGGCAAGGAGTTCTTTGGTGCCATCGGCTTTCACGCCGATCACGACGAGACAGCACAGCCGGTCCTCTTCCAGGCGGATACGGAAATGAACACCGTCGGCCCACACATACACGTAATCGTCACC
Source organism: Actinomycetota bacterium (assembly GCA_034658975.1). Classification (GTDB taxonomy): domain Bacteria; phylum Actinomycetota; class Acidimicrobiia; order Spongiisociales; family ZC4RG35; genus SZUA-217. Next base: position 725 of record JAYEGJ010000107.1, on the reverse strand, counting down.
GGACAGATCACGCTGGGTGAACGCCTCGTACTCGTCACCCCACGTTTCGAGGAGCCGGCCGATCGACGTCGCCGACAGGCCAGCATCGGAGCCGAAGAACTGGGCCAACGCAGGAGCGAAGTCCCCGGTCGACAAACCACGCAGATACAACACCGGCAACACGTCGCCAACCTTCGGAGACCGACGTGCGTACTTCGGCAGGATGTATGACGAATACACGTGGCCATCCCGACGGTCATTCACCCTGGGGGCACGGATCTTGAGTTCTCCAGCACCCGTCATCAGGCTCCGCTCCTCGGCCCTCCCGTTGCGCACCACCAGGCGGTGACCGGCCTCGTCAACCAGCTCTCGGTGGCGTGCGATGTAATCAGCGACCTCGGTCTCGAGGCCAGCGATCAACATCCGCCGGGCTCCTTCAACGACCAGTTCGTCGAGCGAGCTGGTCAGGTCGTCGCGGTCGGCGTCCTCGGGGACTATCTTCAACATCAGGCGTACTCCTTCCCCACCGGCCAACACCGGCGGAATCGTTTGCTTACGATTTGGAAGGGTACGCCGCCCTTCTATCCGAACCTGGTCATCCACAACATTCGGTTATAGCTCGTCGTGATCAACCGCGACCGGTCTTTCGCGACGAGTCGGGAGCGTGTCGGAGGTCCCAGCCCGCTGTCGGACTCGGTCTCCCCCAGGGGCTACGGGCTCCACTGTCGTTTCCCGTTCGTCTCGAT
>JAYEGJ010000106.1:0-1599 GCA_034658975.1 Actinomycetota bacterium | reverse complement strand
CTGTCTCCCCGTCGCGGGTGACCGTGACGGTAAACAGCGTGGTGCCCTCATTGCCCTCGGCCTGGCTGAGGTCCGTGATGCTGAGCACCGGCGCCTGGTCGTCATTGGTGATGGTGGCACTGGCCGTGGCGCCCAGGCTAAGGTCAGGATTGATCAGTTGCACCTGCAAGGCCTCGTCAGTCTCCACCACGATGTCACCGACTACGTTGACCGTGATCACAGCGGTGCTCGCGTCCGGCTCGAACCTCACCGTGCCAGTGAACGGGCCGTCGATGTCATCGGCGCCGATATCGCCCCCGATCCGGTAATCCACATCGAGCGCCTGGGTGAGGTCGCCACCTGCGCGCGTCACCACAAACTCAAAGGGCGTCGTGCCGCTGTCGCCCTCGGGCTGCGCGGCCTCGACGGCCTCGATGGTCAGCACCAGCTCGGTGTCGTCGTTTTCGATCGTCACCGTCGCCTCAGTCGCATCCGGGTTGAGGGCGGCGTTGTCCGGATCGGACAGCGTCACCGTGAACGTTTCATCGAGCTCAACGACTGTGTCGCCCACAACCTCGAAGGTGATGTCCTTGGCCTTCTCGTCAGGCGCGAACGTCAGGATGCCGCTCGTCAGCTGGCCTAAGACAAAATCGTCGGTTTTCACCCCGTTGTCGTCGATGCTTGTCGTGGCGTTCCAGTTCACCGTGCTCGTGCCGCCTGTCTCCCCGTCGCGGGTGACCGTGACGGTAAACAGCGTGGTGCCCTCATTGCCCTCGGCCTGGCTGAGGTCCGTGATGCTGAGCACCGGCGCCTGGTCGTCATTGGTGATGGTGGCACTGGCCGTCGCGCCCAGGCTATTGTCAGGATTGAAGAGATTGACCGTGAAGCCCTCGTTGGCCTCTTCGATGGTATCGCCGACAACATCGACCGTGATCACAGCGGTGCTCGCGCCGGCTTCAAACGTCACCTGGCCGTTGCCGGCGGGATCGAGGCCGATGAAGTCCTCTCCCAGTTTGGCCGGGTCGGAGCCACTGCCCACGACCCGGTAGGCCAGCGTGAGCTCCTGCTCGAGGTCGCCGCCTTCGCGCGTCACCTCGAACTCAAAGGCGGTCGTGCCGTCGTCACCTTCATTCTGGCTGAGAACTTCAGGCACAATGGAGATGATCGGAGCGTCGGTTTCTTGATCGGGATCCAACGGTAATGGTTCCTCTGTAAATTGCTGAAGCGGAATGCTGTCATTCAATGAAAGGTCCTGGCTATCGCTAAAATAACCAATGGTTCCATCAAATAAATCAAGAAAGAACGCCCCGTCTGCGCCATCCGTGCCCGTGTAAAGAAGTTGGCGAATTCCGGCGATAGCAACTTCGCCCGGCTCCAGTGGAAATTCGCCAACCACGGAAGATAAACCATCGGCTTCTGTCCCTTCAAGAATCACTTTAGGAAAGATACTATTATTAACATCATCAGCATAGTGCCAAAATTTAAATGTCCGTTCTTCTGCCATAATCTAATTCTCCTTTCATCACCTCATGCCAGGCCCATGATGTCATCCCCCGAAAGAGAAGTAACACCCAGCAGGTTGATGGTAAAATCTGCCGTGGCATCGCCATTGACATCGCC
>JAYEGJ010000105.1:0-8159 GCA_034658975.1 Actinomycetota bacterium | reverse complement strand
CGGTGAGAGCGCGGGTCGGCAGTGGGCTCCAGCTCAGAATGCTGGCTTGCGCGAGGATCACGAGGGCAGCCAGGATCAGGATCAGGACCGCTGCGGCACTTCCGAAGCGCAGAGACGTCGGAAGCTGACCTTCGTGACGTCCGCCCCACACGATTCCGCCGATTGGGGCGCCGAGCGCGAGCGCGGCCTGGAGCACTGCCATGGCGGCTAGGAGGCTGGCGGCGATTGTGGCTGCCGTAGTGGTCATTCATGTCCCTTTCTGGCTTGGTGCCCCAACGGGGATGCGGTCACGGCACGTGGCGTGTACGGGTTTCCGAGTTGTGCGTTGGAGTGTGAGGCGCCCTCACCGGTTGGTGAGTTGCCTGCGTCGGGCACAAGATCGGGACCGCACCGTTTCACGAGAGTAATGCGGCGAAGATGATCAGATTCTGCAGGAGGTGCAGGATCCAAGCGGTGAGTATGCCGCGGGTTTCGACCAGCGACCGTGCCCTTAGCCATCCAGCGAGGCCCGCCATACCGGCGCCGACGAGTTCCCCCTGGCGTACCGGCGAAGTGCCAGCTTCCGAAGATGAACGCCGAGATCAGTCCTGTTGTCGCCCCGCCAGCGAGGAGCCCAATCGTGCGAGGGATCGCGTTCTGTGTCTGGAACTCCTCGTTGGCTGCGTTGATCGCTGCAGACCCGGCGATCAACGCCACAGCGAGTAACAGACTCATGACGCCCCATTCTTCGGTGTCATAGCCATGTTCCCCCTGCGAGAACTAATGCCCAGGACAGCAATCCGAACGCAATGATCGCGATCATTGTTCGCACGGAATTCCAACGGACCCATCGCGGTTCGTTGAACTGTGTACGGACCGCGGCGACATCGTCGATCTCGTTGACGTTCCCGGCCGCCTTGATGTCGTTGTTGAGGGGCACGTTGACGCTCAGGGTTATGCCGGCCATTACGAGCTGCAGTACTACTGCGCCAACGATCAACACTGGCGTGGTGCGGTTGCCGTTGCCGAGATGGGTCGCTGCGGCGAGAGTTGACAAGGCCAGCGGCCCGACAAAGAAGACGAGCAGGAATGGCCCGACGATTGCTTTGTCGATTTGCTGGAACGCGCCGACGAATGTTCTGTCGTCGGTCTTGGCGAGGCCCGGCATGATGACGAACGCATAGAGCAGGTATACCCCGGCCGCGATTCCCATGGTGATGGTTGCACCCATGAGGGTGACTTTCTGTAGTAGGTCCATGATTGTGTCCTCCTAGCTGGTGGCCCAGGCGCCGGCCGACGCTGCGTTGTGGGCGAAGTCCTTGAAGGTGCCGGGCTCGCGGCCCAGAGCACGCTGTACGCCATTGGTCAGATGTGCATTCCGCCCGTCGAGGACCTCAGTGAAGAGGAAGCTGAAGATCTCGACAGCTTCGCGCGGCACGTTCTGTGCGGTCATGGCCTCGGCAAATTCATCAACCGACACAGGTGCATACCGGATCTCCCTGCCTGTCGCCGTGGCAATCTGCGCAGTCGTATCGGCGAACGTCAGAAGCTCGGGTCCGGTCAATTCGTAGAGCTCGCCGATGTGGCGATCATCTGTCAGGGCGGCGACTGCCACATCGGCGATGTCGTCGGCGTCGACAAACGGTTCGACCATTTCGCCCGCAGGCAGGGTGACCTCACCGCTGAGTACCTGACCGACGAAGTCGCCCTCGCTGAAGTTCTGCATGAACCAGGTCGCACGGATGATTGTCAGATCTGCGCCGGAGAGACGAACCGCTTCCTCGGCGCGCTCTGCCTCGTCCTCGCCTCGCCCAGCCAGGAGCACGAGACGTCGGATTCCCATCTCGACGGCTAGCTCGGCGAACGAACCCGCAGCCTCGACAGCTCCCGGTGCTGCAAGATCCGGGTAGTACGAGATGTACGCCGATCCGACACCGTCAAGTGCCGGTGCCCACGTCGTCTTGTCATTCCAGTCGAACGGCGGGTTTGCAGTGCGGGACCCGGAGCGGACGGGCACCCCGTCGGCAGTCAACCGCTCGACGATGCGTCGACCGGTCTTGCCTGTGGCTCCCAGCACCAGGATCGGTTTGCGTTGCGTGATGGTCATTGTCTGTGCCTTCCGTAGGGGGTCCATGTGGTGGACCAGCTGCACCGCACAGTATTTCCATGACACAAGACAGTCCATAGCTGCAACGCTCGAATTCATGCGTTATCGTCTATGACCATGGACGCACTTGCTGGACTCCTCGATGGCCCGCGCGCCCGCGGCGCATATCTGATGCGCTCGCTCATGAATCCGCCGTGGTCACTACGGATTCTCGCTGAGGCGCCCATTACGTTGCTTGCCATTGTCAAGGGGGAAGCGTGGATCGTCCCCGATGACGGTGAGCGTGTTCGGCTCGGCCCCGGCGACGTGGCAGCCACGCGCGGCCCGGACCACTACATCGTCGCCGACAACCCTTCCACGACTCCTGATGTTGTTATTCACCCCGGCCAACGTTGCACAACGGTTGACGGTGAGGACCTGTTCGACGCCATGGATCTCGGCGTGCGGACATGGGGCAACGATTCTGACGGCTCGACGATCATGCTTGTTGGCGCCTATGAGTCGATGGGGGATATCGGCGAACGTCTCCTGCGGGCACTACCCCCGGTGATGTCATTGGGAAGGGATCAATGGGACTCTCCGCTCATCCCGTTGCTTGCCGACGAGGTGGTGAAGGATGACCCCGGCCAATCAGCGGTGCTCGACCGACTGCTCGACCTCTTGCTCATTGCGTTCTTGCGAGAGTGGCTGGGTCGACCGGAGGCCGAGGCGCCAGCGTGGTACCAAGCCCAAGGTGACCCGATCGTTGGCAGGGCACTGCGCAGCATCTACACAAAGCCCGCCTACCCCTGGACAGTTGCGAGTCTCGCCGCCGAGTCTGGCGCGTCGAGAGCGGCGTTGGCTCGGCGGTTCCACGACCTCGTCGGGGAGCCCCCGATGACGTTCCTGACAGGTTGGCGAGTAGCCCTCGCGGCCGACCTGCTCCGAGATCCAGACGCAACCGTTGGTTCGGTGGCCACCGAGGTCGGTTATCGAAGCCCCTTCGCCTTCAGCACCGCGTTCAAACGAGTCCGAGGAATCAGCCCGACAGAACATCGCGCCCACACGCTGTCATTGGCTTGAGTATCTCCATCTCGCCGAATGCACCGTTGGACACATCCTCCAGCCCGGCTACAACTTTGGCGACTCGTTCGAGTTCGCCTTGACCTCATCATCGAGGGATTGGCCGACGCATCACGGCGCACATCCTGATTTGCATGGACTGATCGAAACCGGCTCCACTACCGTTGTGCGTCGTGGCCGGTCGAGAGCAGCGCACGGGCGTCGAGCGGTACCGTCTGAAGCCCGACTGGAGCGCAACGACGTGACACAGCCTGACATCACCCGTCACCCGTTGATAGCCATACCTCGAAATCACATCGGCAACTATTGCCAATCACCGGTGTGTAGTCGTATCCAGAGCCCACTCGTAGGGCTCATGACCCGAAGGTCGAACTCGGGTCAGTTCGCTTCGCTCCCGTTGTCGAGTTGATCGGTGTTGGCGAAATCGATCGCGGCCGCGGCATCGTATTCCTCACACTCGGTCTCGATCTGGATCGTCGAGAAGAAGAAGCCGAAGTCGTTGCGGACGATCGACTGTGCACGTTCAAGCGTCAACCGGCAGTCGGCGTCTTCGGTGATGAGTAGATGGGCCGAGAAGAGGTTCCGCCCCGTGGTCAGTGCCCAGGCGTGCACATGGTGTGCGTTCTCCACGCCGTCGATTGACGTCAGTTCGGCGATGATCGGGGGAAGGTCCACATCCGTGGGAACCGTCTCCATCAGGACCCGGAGGGAGTCTCGAGTGATGCCCCATGCGGCCCAGAACAGGACGAAACCGAATGCGATCCCCAGGATCGGGTCGATCGCAACGAAATCGGTGAGTGTTACGACGATTGCAGCGACGATGATGAGCAGGCTGCCGACGAAGGTCTGCACAACGTGCCAGTATGCGCCTCGCACGTTCAGGTTGTCCTTCTGGCCGGAATAGAGAACTCGGAGAGCGATCACCTCGGTGATGATCCCTCCGGTTGCAGCGATGAGCATCAAGGTCGGGTTGAGGTCTGCCGGGTTGAGGAGTCTACGGAATCCCATGAAGATGACGACACCGGCCATGGCGACGAGGAAGAACCCGTTGAGCATCGCGACGACGATCTCGGCTCGGATCGACCCGAATGTCCGGTGACGGGTAGCTGGCCTTGCCGCGATCCGTCCGGCGATCAACGCGAGAAGTACACCACCCACCGCGGAGAACGTGTGCAGCGCATCAGAGATCACTGCCACCGATCCGCTCGCGACTCCAAGGGCGACCTCGATGAGGAAGTAGATACCGGTCAGCCAGACACTGATCTTCAGAGCGCGTTCATTGGCTGCGAGCATCGCTGTGTGGTCGTGACCTCGCCCGGTCGAGTCCTCGTGTCCCTTGTCCATAGCCGCACGCAACCTTTCAACGCTCAAGGTGGATCTTAAGTTGGCCGAGGTTGTCAGCCACGGCGTGCTTGATCCGACCACCAAGGACTGGTGCGACCAGCCGGAGTGCGCCGTTGGGTTCAAGCCGCACGTGGTTGGTGATCTCTGTGCCGACGTCCGTCTTGTCGAGGTGGTAGCTGAGTTGGGCTGCGAACCGAGCCAAGGTGCCCTGTATTTCGATGTGTCGGTCTGCTTCGAGGGCGGTGATTTCGAGGATCTCGGTTTCTCGTTGTGGGACGGTTCGCGTCTGTTTGTAGCGGGTTCCGACCCTGGCCGGTCCCGGGGTGGTCTTCCTCGTCTCCGTTATCGCCCAGTTCCAATCCGGCGTGTGTTCGAGGTTGGAGAGGTAGGCGTAAACGTCTTCGATCGGTCGGTTGATGCGGATGGTGTTGGTGAAAGCGATCATCGTGTACTCCGTCGGTCGTGGGTGGTGGATCTAGATTCAGGCAACTGCAGGAAGGCGCTCGCTCTTCCGGATCGACTTCGCGCCCATCACCGATAGCCAAGTGAGGAACGCCAGTTCGGCTATGCCGGCGGGAGTGGCGATGACGAGCGAGAGGTTCTCCGGTGCGTCGGAGAAGAGGAGGGACACGAGAACGTCTCCCACGTAGCTGGCGGTGCCGATCATCAGCAGGACGCCGAGGATCTTCGGGAAGTACCCGGATCGGAGCACTAAGTACCCGAGAGGAAGGAGCCAAAGGCCGAAGAAGATCTCCGCTACGAGGTACCCGAGGCTGTGCAGATCGAGGAACAGCATCGCCTGAGCCGCTGCTGCGGTATCCCCGAGAACGGCCGAGTAGTCCGCGCTGGTCGCCACGAGGTACGCCGCAGCATGGTTGACCATGTTGATGCTCATGATCGCGACAGCAACAGCGTTGAAGACCACCATCGCCAAGGCGGCTTTCTCGTTGATCGGCTTGAGCAACACATAGAGGACGATCGCGACCAGGAGGAAGAGCGTGATGCTCACGAGATCGGCGATGAAGCCCATGCGAAACAGCGTCGAAGACGATGAGATGTTCGCAGCTGTTGCCGCGGCATCGCCCGGTTCGATGACGCTCGGCCGGACGAAGAGCTGGCTGAAGCCGCCGAGTACGGCGACTGCCAGGTAGAGGAGTCCGGCGACTCGTGCGAGTGTTGTCTTCGAGATCATGGTCTGCTCGTCCTCATCGATGGCAGGTCGGTGAGTCCGGTCGGGAGAGGTCGTGGTGTCCTGCGTTCCGTGCTTCGTGAGCATCTGGTTCTCCGATGATTGCTGGGTTGCCGTAAGGCTTACGGTTAGTTATCGTAACCTATACGAAAACCACGACCATGTCAAGAGGTAACCGACGATGAGTCCACACCAACAAGAACCACGCCCAGAGCATTCGACGTCCGGTCGCGTAGGCCGTCCTCGGCGACTCTCAATCGACGAGATCGTGACGACGGCGATCGACCTCGCTGACGAACACGGTCTCGAGGAACTCTCCATGCCGAAGCTGTCCAAGCGCCTCGGAGTCGGCACGATGACCCTCTACGGCTACGTGCAGAACAAAGAGGACTTGCTGGACAGAATCGCCGAACAGATCTTCCAAGGACTAGATGTTCCCAGCGTCGACGACTGGCAACAGGGGTTGTTCAGATTCTTCTCGGACTTCCGGGCGGCCGCTGTCGCCCATCCCACTCTCGCCCAGCTGTTGGCCACCGGACGAGTCACCATCCCAGCGGTATTCGACATTCTCGAAGGCTCCTTTCGGCAGATGACTGAGGACGGAGTCCCAATCGAAGAAGCTGTTAGGACCTTCTACGCCGCACTGACCTACACGATTGGCTTCGTGCTGTGGGAGATTCCAAGGGCACATATGCAGGCGGAAGGCGACTACGCAGACCAGTGGGCCGGCTTGATCTCGCAACTCGACACCGACCAGTACCCGATCCTCACCAGCAAGGCCACAGAGGCGGCTCCCACGGTGGCATCGACCGAACAGTTCGATTGGGGTCTCAGAAGGATCCTCGTCGCGTGAACACGGTGAGTTCCTCGTACTGCGAAGTCGATCACTCTCCGGCGGAACCGAGCCGATGGCATCGGACCGTTCAACGGTGCGGGATATCGGTTGCTGTTCAAGGCCAGATCGGTGTCGTGGCCACAGGCGGTGTGACTACTCGGAGCGATCGGCTTTCCGGAGAGTTCTGCAGAGTCGTTCCACACCTGCCTCCGCTACGAACGAAGGCCTTGGCATTCCTGAATGTGCCGAGGGTCTTCTCGCGTCTCAGATGGTCGCGCGATTCGGACACGTCAAATCGTGAATCCACTGTTGCCGAACTGGTGTCCGTCGAATCCGTCGGTTGGGTGCCTGCCCTGGTCACGAGCCTGAATCAAGACAGGGTGGTCTCGACGGCGGTTAGCCTCTTTTCGCGAGCCCAAACGGAAAAGGACAAACGAAGCGATGGATTTCCAAGGCATCACCTGGGCGGGCATACCTGTCGAGGACTTCGAAGAGGCAGTCGTCTTCTTCCGGGATCGGCTTGGGATCCCTATGACCCGGATCAACAACGAGCATCAGGTCGCCCATTTCCCTCTCGGTAACGGTGACCTCGTTGAGGTGTTCGGATCGAACAATCCCGACGAAGAGCACCGGCGCAACGTCGCGATTGCGCTGAGTGTTGAGGACATCGAGCAAACCCGATCCGAAATGGAGAAAGCGGGCGTGAAGTTTCTGACTGACATCAACACTTGGGAAGACGAGGCTTGGTGCTACTTCGAGGGACCCGACGGTCTCCTCTTCGAGATCAAATCCAAGCCGGCCACCTACTGAACCCTGTCACATGCTTCCGGCCAGTTGTTCGAGGACTTCGCTCATGAACTCAAGAGCTTGCCGGTCGTCGAGGACGACTTCGCCACTCGTTCCGTCGGGTCGGAGGTCCTCGGAAGAGGAGGCGATGATCCCTGCTGAGTCGTCGATGAGGGTGTGCCAGGCTGGGGCTTCGAGCAGGCCGGTGGTTTCGAGGTAATCCAGCATGTGGCTGGCTTCGTTGAGCCGGTCGATCTGCGTCATCATGTTGATGAATTCGATGCAGACGAGGCTCCCGCCCTGCATGTTGTCGGTGGTGAGGAGTTCGTCGATGTGGGTCTGGAGCGTACGAAAGGCCCGGAGGTGGTTGCCGCGCCGGAAGGCGGCGCGGGCTTCAAGGGTCTTGTTGGGCGAATACGTGCGAGGCGGGACTTCGATGTTGATCGCTTCTTCGAAGTAGGCGTCTGCCTGATCCTGCTTGCCCTGGAACGATGCGGAGTATCCAAGTAGAAGCAGCGTCCAGTTGGTGAAGGTGGGAGGGCCCTGTTCTTGGTATCGCGAGAGCAGTTCCCTGAGGCGAGCGTCGCATTCCTCGTACCGTCCCAGATTCAGCCATGCCGTGGGCACGTTGATTTCTGCTCGTTCGGCAAGGTGGTCGTCACCTTGCCTTCGTAGCTCCTCTATCGCCTTTGGGGTCCAGTCCGCCTGACCTTGGTAGTCGCCTGTGACGAAGGCTCGACCGTGGTGCATCAGGGTGTGATCCGGCTCGCCGTAGCGATCGACGAGCTGCTGGTAGGCGTCTGGATTCTGGCTCAGCGCGTAGCGATGGGCGGCCCAGTACAACCCGAAGACCAACC
>JAYEGJ010000104.1:0-8170 GCA_034658975.1 Actinomycetota bacterium | reverse complement strand
TCCCGGACAGGACAGCGAGCAGGAGGCGGCAGTCGGGCAGTGCTCCTCGGCCATTGGACCCTCGGGCGTCAGCTTGCCGGCGGCACGAAGGGCGCTGATCATCGCCATCACCTCGGCCGGGGTCAGATCCAGCCGTTTGGCGAGATCCAGGCCGGTGACGGGTCCCGGCGACTTCTCGATCTCATGGAGAAGAACAGCGAGTTTCATCCCACTCCCAACAGTAAGCCTCCCTGGAACACCAGAAAAGCGAATACCCATGCGATGACCATTTGCCCGGTAATGGAGACGGTCATCCACTTCGTGCCGAACTCATGACGGAAAGCCGCGACTGAGGCCACGCACGGCGTGTAGAGGAGCACGAAGACCATGAAAGCCAACGCAGCCAGGCTTCCATGGCCACCGCTGCTCGCATCGAACGAACTCCGGATGGCGTTGTGGAAGCCGGTCGACGACTCGACGTCGATGTCGAGGAAGTCGATCCCGATCACGCTTGGGATCGCCCGGATCGTGTCGAACGTTGCTGTGACGAAACTGGTCGCGATTTCGCCCACATCCGACAGGAACGACCCCGTCTCAGCCTCCACCTGCCGATCCTCGACCGAGTAGAGCTGAGCCATTGTGCTCACAACCACCTCTTTGGCTACGAAGCCGCTGATGAGCGCACCCGATTGCTCCCACTCACCGAAGCCCAGCGGCTCCAGAACAGTGGCAGACGTCTCCGCCACAACTCCGAATGCGCTGTTCTCAGGCTCGGTGTCCCCGAGAGTGCCATCGCCCCCGACCGGGATCGCCAACAACGCCCACACGACGATGCTGGCGGCAACGATGAGGGTCCCGGCACCCTTGATGAAAGCCCCGGTCCGCTGGCTCGCCAGCGCCCAGATCGTCCTTGCGCTTGGCGCTCGGAACTCGGGCATCACCATTACGAAGGGAGAGGGTTCCTCCTCTTTCAAGGCGGTCTTGCTCAGGACGAACCCGACCAAGACAGCCACGCTGATGCCGAGGAGGTACATGCTGAAGACGACGGTGCCGCTGGAGCCGACAAAGAACACCGATGCCAGCAGCACATACACCGGGAGCCGGGCGCCGCACGACATGAACGGGGTTATGAGCCCGGTGAGCAACCGGTCACGCGGGGAGTCGAGAGTCCGGGTGGCGTAGATGGCCGGGACGGTGCAGCCGAAGCCCACCATCATCGGCAGGAAAGACTTGCCGGGGATGCCGACGGCCCGCATGGTCCGGTCGGCCACTGCTGCGGCTCTTGCCATGTATCCAGAGTCTTCGAGGATCGCCAGCATCAGATAGAGGCCAAACAAGACCGGCACGAAGACGAGCACACCACCCACCCCGGCGAGGACTCCATCGACGATCAGGCTCTCGAACCAGCCTCCCCCGATGCCGATGGCGCCGAGCAAGACGACTGCCCACCGACTAACCGGGCCCGAGATCGTGGCATCTATCCAGTCGAGATATGGAGCCGTTACATCGGCGGTGAACCGGAGGACGATCCACATAACGGCAAAAAAGATGGGAAGGCCCAGCCAGCGGTTGGTGAGGATGAGATCCAGCCGATCTGACAGGAACGTGCGCGGCTCAGGGGAGCCTGTCACCGTGTCAACGAGATGCGTGATCCAGGCGAATCGCCGCTCGGCGAGCACCATCTCAACGTCGAAGCCAACCTCGGAGGTGATCTCGGACCTGGCACGGGTGACCTCGGCGACCATCCTGGGGCCGCAGGGTTTCGTCTCGAATGACCGGAGCAGCACCTGGTCTCCAGCGAGCATCTGGACCGCCGACCAGCGCGCCGGCCCGAAGTGGGAGGCGGCGTCGCATTCGGTGATGGTTGAGGACAGTCCTCCGATGTGTCTCTCGACCACGGCCCCGTAGTCGAGGATCAACTGCTGGGGCGATGTGACCTCGCTGGCCGCAGCGGCGATTGCCTCAGCCAACTCGTCTACCCCGGTGCCCTTTCTGGCGACGGTTGGCACCACCGTGGCCCCAAGCTCCCTGGCAAGCAAAGCGTCATCGATGTCGATGCCGCGTCGTTCTGCGACGTCGGACATGTTGAGTGCCACCACTTGTCGGAACCCGGCCTCGGCGATCTGAGCCACCAGATGGAGGCTTCCGGCCAGATTCGAGGCGTCGCAGACGCTGACGACGACATCAGGTCGTTCCTCGATGAGAAACCGTGTGGATATCGCCTCTTCGGCCGAGACAGCGACCAGGCCGTAGGTTCCGGGGAGGTCGACGACAGTGAACTCCTCGTCGCGTGCCTCGAACCGCCCGGCCACCCGTTCCACTGTTTGTCCTGGCCAGTTTCCGACGTGCTCGCGGACTCCGGCGAGTTGATTGAAGAGGGTTGTCTTACCCGAGTTTGGCGCTCCGGCAATGGCGACGGTGACGCTCAACGGGTCACCTCCTCGACCTCGATCGAGCACGCCTCTCCCCGACCGACGGCGACATGTGCCCCTCCGATGGATATCAGGGCCGGACCCCGAGGGCGGATCACGGAGAGCTCGGCACCGGGAACGATGCCCAGAGCCGCCAGGCGATGGACCAGGCGACGGCCGCCGGTGATCCGTGCCACTCGAACCCTGGCATCCCGTCTTGCCTCATCGAGAGTCATCTGGTTTGGCCCGTGGATGCCCTGTTGAATGCAGTCGCCCTTCAAGATTCGTCCTTTGGATGTATCTCGATGCAGCGAGCGAGGTCGTTGCTGAGGTGGACCGTTGAACCGCTGGCATCGACGACGAGGCCCGATGAGCCGATGGCCGTGATTGTCAGAAGGGCTCCGGGAGCGACGCCTTCTTCGGTCAGGAATCGGCCTTCACCGCCGGCAGCCGATACTGCGACGACCTTGCCGGATCGACCAACGCTCATGTCGGTGAGCCGAAGGTGCTCATGGGGGATGAGGTTGCTCGTCGCCGCCGGAATCGGCCGACCCAGGGGCCCGGCTTCCGGATTGCCGAGAAAGGAGGCGAGTTGTTCGGCAGTGTCGGCCGACGTGACGTGTTCGAGTTCGCACGCCTGCTCGTCGGCTTCGCCGGGGCTGAATCCGAGATGATCTGCAAGGAAGGTCGCCCAGAGTCGTCGGGTCCGCAGAACCCGATCGGCAACGTGGCAACCGGTACCACTGAGTTGGACGCCCCGGTAAGGCTCATAGGTCACGAGCTCCCGATCAGCGAGTTTGCGGACCATCTGATGTGCCGAGGTAACCGATACGGAGAGGCGCCTGGCGATGTCGGCCACCGGCACCGGGCCCGAACGCCCGTCTTCCCCGGCTCGGGCGACGGTGATGAGGTACATCTCCTCGCTCTCCGAGGTCGCAGCGACTTCAGGCGGACCTGCAATTATCGAAACCGGTTCTTCAGGCATACCTAAAGATTGACGCGGGAGCCGATCAGATCCCAGGGCCGAAAGGCCCTTGGATGATGGACGGCCGGCGAGGGGAACCGATCAGCAGACTCCTAGGCTCATCGCCATGCCGATGACGAACGAACGGTGGAACTTCCTCCTGGACTACCCCAAAGAAATCTTCGGATCCGTCGACCCCCGGCTGGAGACGCTCATGGACCGCGCAGTGGAGGCCGGACTCCCACCCATCTCGATCACGCACGGATCAGGGCAACTCCTCAAGCTGCTCGCCTCGCTCACCAACGGACGCATCGCCATCGAGGTCGGCACTCTGGGCGGGTTCTCGGGAATCTGCATCGCTCGGGGCCTCGCACCGGACGGACGCCTGATCACAGTGGAGTATTCGGACCTGCACGCCGACTTCGCCCAAGGTGAATTCGACGCCGCCGGTCTCGGTGACCGCGTCGAGATCGTCCGCGGAGCCGCTCTCGATGTCCTCCCTGGCCTGGTCGAGGGGCTGGGCCCCGACTCGGTCGACTTCTTGTTCATTGACGCCGTCAAGGACGAGTACATCTCATATTTCGAGGTCGTGAAGCCTGCCCTGGCTCCGGGGGCCCTGGCTGTCGCCGACAACGTCTACGGGATTGGCAAGGGCTGGCTCGACGAGGGATTCGGCACCGACGACTTCAATAAGCACGTCGCGGCAGACACCGATTTCGATGCCACCACAGTTCATGTGGGAGGCGGTCTGCTGATCGCCCGTCGGAGCCTTTGAACTCGACCCCCTCCCCTCCTCCCGGCGTCGACTACGACCGGAAGTGGCTGGTCATGGCCGCCGTCTCCATGGGGGTGATCCTGGCGACGATCGACGCATCGATCGTCAACGTCGCCTTCCCGACTCTGGTCGAGGAACTCGATACCAGTTTCAACGTCATCCAATGGGTCGCCCTGGGCTATCTACTGACGATCGCCACGCTCACCCTCGGCATGGGGCGGTTGGGAGATGTGATTGGCAAGAAGAGCCTGTATGCCAGCGGGTTCGCCATCTTCACGGTGGCCTCGGCCCTCTGTGGTCTGGCTCCGGATGTCGGCTGGCTCATCGGATTCCGTGTTGTCCAGGCGATGGGTGCGGTGCTGATCCTCGCTCTTGGCTCGGCGATTCTCGTGGAGGCCTTCCCACCGCATGAGCGCGGCAAGGCACTTGGCTGGATCGGAACCGCGGTCTCGCTGGGGATCATCACCGGCCCGGTGCTCGGCGGCCTTCTGATCTCGGCCTTCGAGTGGAGAGCCATCTTCTTCGTGAACATCCCTGTCGGCATATTTGGAACGTGGCTGGCGATCCGGAACGTGCCCAAGACCACACCCGTCCCCGGGCAACGATTCGACATCGTCGGCGCCGTGCTCATGAGTGTCTCGCTCTTCGCGTTCTCCCTCGCCTTGACCCTCGGCCAGGAGCAGGGGTTTGCCTCGCTGCCAATCTTGAGTGCCTTCGCCATTGCGGCCGTGACGGCCGTTGCCTTCGTCTTCGTCGAGCTCAGGGTGAGTTCACCGATGATCGAGTTGCGTCTATTCCGCAATCTGATGCTGACCGTCAGTGTCATCACCGGGTTTCTGGTCTTCGCTGGTCTCTCGGCGACTTTCTTCCTCTTGCCCTTCTACCTAGACGGAGTCCTCGGATTCGACGTACGCACCATGGGTCTGCTGCTGGGGGCAGCGCCTCTGATGGTTGGCGTCGTCTCCCCGATGTCCGGGAGTCTCTCCGACAGGATCGGGATCCGCCGGCTCACACTCCTCGGGCTCGTGATCATGACCGTCACCTACTTCGGCTTCCTCACTCTCTCAGTGGATACGACCATCCCCCATTTCGTGGCTCTCGCCATCCCCCTTGGCATTGGTATTGCGGTGTTCCAGTCCCCCAACAACAGCGCCATCATGGGATCGGTACCCCGGGAGTACATAGGCCTCGGCGGCGGGCTTCTCACCATCACCCGTCTTCTCGGGCAGATCTCGGGCATCGCCGTCCTTGGCTCGGTTTGGGCGGCCGCCACAACAGCAGCGGCCGGTGGGGTGCTACCCGATGGCGGAGCTTCAGCTACCAATCCGGCGGCTCAGGTCGTCGGCATGCACACGACGTTCCTGGTGGTGGGGGGAATCATGACCCTTGCGGTGATAATCGGGGCGTGGGGCCGCCGCCGATCTGAGCAACGGCATTAATCAGCAGACTCCAAGACCGCTGTCGCCGGCTAGGCGAGCCGCAGCCGGCCGGTCGGGCTTGCCGAGTTCAGTGGTTGGGATCTCTTCCACCGCGACCCATCTCGACGGGACCATGAACCGGGGAAGTCGCTCCTTCATCGCCTTCTCGACCATCTCCGGCGATCCCTCTCCGGAGTAGACGGCAACAAGTATGCTCCCCCACTCGTCGTCCGGCAGTCCGACGACAACGACCTCCTCGATACCAAGTGAACGTATCTCGGACTCCACCCGGATGGGATCTACGTTCTCACCGCCGGTCACGATCACCGTGTCGGCACGGCCGAGTATCCGCACCGCCCCCTCCGGGTTGATCTCGCCGATGTCACTCGTCGTGAACCACGCCGACTCCCGATCCGGCTCACCCAGGTACCCGGGCGAAACCTGGTCGGACTTCACCTCGATACGCCCATCATCTCCAATTCTCAATTCGACGCCGGGAAGTGGATGGGCGTGATAGGCCAGCGGCGAGTTCGGTCTCAGGGTGGCGACCTGACCGAACGTCTCCGTCATCCCGTATGTTGGAAGCACCGGGAGGCCCGCCTCGGCCGCCCGCTCGAGAAGTCCTTTGGGAACCGGACCGCCGCCCACGAGCACAGCCCGCAGACCTGAATACGGCCCAGCGTCCCGGTCGAGGATCTGATGGAGCATGGCGGGAACGACCGACACCATCGTCACGTCCCCCTTCATCGCCGTGGCGAACGCCCCGGCGTCGAAATCGGACAACATCCGCACCGACCCACCGGCGGCGGCCGACCGCACGACTATCGACAACCCGGCCACATGGTGGAGACCCATCGCCAGCAGCCATGTGTCGTCCGGCCCATGGCCGAGGTGGGCCATCGACGCCCTTGAAGCGGCCTTGAGGTTTCCCGTCGAGAACCTCACGCCTTTGGGCGTTCCGGTCGAGCCGGATGTGAACAGGACCAGATCGGCACCCTGCATGTTGTTCAGACCCGGGGCATCGATACCGGATCCCGCAAGCACGGCGCCCCCGGCGCTAATGGCTCCAAGACAGTCAAAGACACCCTCGGCAGTGAGGCCAGGTGCAACCACATGCTTGCTGGAGGCCAGCCTTTGGTTCACTTCGACAACGGCATCTCCGTAGCTCCAGACCCGATCCGGGGTCTTCAGAAATGGACGTTCGCGCTCGACACGAGTCAGCCAATCAATCACAACACGATTCTGCCTCTTATCCTCTTGCTTCGTGGTTTCTCAGATCTTCGACAGTGCTGCCTGGGACGAAGTCCCTGGCTTCGACTTCACCGACATCACCTATCACCGTGCACGCCAGGTGGGCGCAGTTCGAATCGCGTTCGACCGGCCTGAGATCCGGAACGCGTTCCGACCCCACACCGTGGACGAGCTCTACCGGGCGCTCGATCATGCTCGACAGACAACCGACGTCGGGTGCGTCCTTCTCACCGGGAACGGGCCCTCACCCAAGGACGGCGGCTGGGCTTTCTGCTCGGGCGGCGATCAGCGCATCCGCGGCAAGGACGGCTACAAGTACGCAGACGGCGAAGATGCCGAAACGATCGACCCCGGAAAGGTCGGACGACTGCACATCCTCGAGGTGCAACGTCTGATCAGGTTCATGCCCAAGGTCGTCATCGCAGTTGTCCCCGGGTGGGCCGTGGGAGGGGGACACAGCCTGCACGTCGTCTGCGACTTGACCCTGGCCTCCGAAGAGCACGCCATCTTCAAACAGACCGACGCCGACGTTGCCTCCTACGACGCCGGATATGGATCCGCCTACCTGGCCCGACAGGTGGGTCAGAAACGGGCCCGGGAGATCTTCTTCCTCGGACGTGATTACTCGGCCCAGGACGCCTACGAGATGGGAATGGTGAACGCGGTCGTCCCCCACCAGGACCTGGAGAAAGTCGCCCTGGACTGGGCGACCGAGATCACCGCCAAGAGCCCGACGGCTCAGCGAATGCTGAAGTTCGCCTTCAACCTCATCGACGACGGGCTGGTCGGCCAGCAGATCTTCGCCGGTGAGGCCACCCGGCTCGGGTACATGACCGATGAAGCCCAGGAAGGCCGGGATTCGTTCATCGAGAAGAGAGACCCCGACTTCGAGCCGTTCCCCTGGCACTTCTGACTCCGCTCCAGGCGTGGAAGACGGCGGCCCGCATCCACACCCTTCCCGCGGCCATCGTCCCGGTGCTCGTCGGATCCGGACTCGCCGCCGGAGATGGGGTCTTCCGATGGGATTCGTTCCTGTGGACTCTGATGGGGGCGCTGGCCATCCAGGTCGCGGCCAATTTCGCCAACGACGCTTCGGACGCCAAGCGTGGTGCAGACACCAAAGACCGGCTCGGACCGCCCCGGATGGTCTCCCTCGGAGTCATCACTCCGTCGCATATGTGGATGGCGACATGGATCGCCATTGCCGTGGCCGCAACGGCCGCACTGGCTCTTACGGTCATCGCTGGTCCCCTGATCCTGGTCATCGGAATCGTGTCCGTGCTCGCAATGCTCGGCTACGTGGGCGGGCCCTTCCCGTACGGATACCGGGCCCTTGGAGAGGTTTTTGTGTTCACGTTCTTCGGTCTGGTGG
>JAYEGJ010000103.1:0-1646 GCA_034658975.1 Actinomycetota bacterium | reverse complement strand
AGTACCTGACGCCCGGGGAAGCTGATCCGATACACCATGAAGCCGACCGACATCACGATTCCGGCGATCATGGCTGGGAGCAGGTCGAGCGACAGCACCAGGACGAACGTGATCGCGGCGATCGTGAACTCGACCTTGTCGATCCCCCACATCCACGTCACCTTGGATGGATTGGCAGCACCCCACAGTGCATTGATAACCACCGCAGCCAGTACCGCCTCGGGCAGCCATTGGAAGGCTGGAGCGAGGAAAGCCAGGGTGAGAAGCACGAGGCCGGCCAGGATGAGGTTCGATACCTGGGTCTTGGCCCCCGCCGACTCAGCAGCTGCGGTCTTCGAGAGACTGCCAGCCACGCTCATCCCGCCGAGGACGCCGGCACCGAGGTTGGACAGACCGAGAGCGCGGAATTCCTGGTTCGAGTCGAGTTGGTCGTGTGTGGTTTCGGCAACCGCAGCAGATGCGCCGGTCGACTCCGACACCGCGACCAGTACGAGGGCGATGCTCCCGACGAACAGTGTCCCCCATGTGGAGAGATCGATGCCGGTTGGCAGCGTGAGCGAGGGCAGGCCTCGGGGGATCTCGGCGATGAGTTCGATGTCAGGGCCGGCGACCGCCACGAAAACAGAGGCGAGGATCACAGCCGTGAGCGCTGCCGGAAGTTTCGGGACGAACCGTTCGATCCCGAAGATGAGGAGCAACGAGACGACCCCGACACCGACCGTCATCGGGTCCCACTCACCGATCTTCGAAATGACGGACCACAGCTTCTCGAAGCTGTTGAAGCCCTCCTGCTCGACGCCCACAAGTTTCCCGAGCTGTCCGATGATGATCTGGAAACCCATGCCGAGGATGAATCCGGCCATTACGGCCTTCGAGATGAAATTGGTGACCCAGCCCAGCTTGGCGAGGCCGGCACCCAGGAAGACGGCACCGCTCGCGAGTGCGAGGGCCGCTGTGAGTGCCACAGCCATGTCCTGGTCACCGCCGCCCAGTTCTCCGACGATGCTCGCGGACATCGCAGCCACCGCGCCAGCCGCACTGACAACGAGGAGTTTCGACCCGCCGAACAACGCATAGGCCACGAGCGCCAGTGGTGCTGCATACAAACCGACCTGGACGGGGACGCCGGCGACGGAGGAGTAGCCCATCGACTCGGGGATCAGGAGGGCGGCCACACTGATTGCCGCGATCAGATCGACCTTCAGGTAGCTCCCCCACTGGTACCGCGGCAGCCACTCGCCGATCGGGAACCAGCGCTGCATCGTGGTTGGTGCCGTCGGAACTGCTTTCTTGTCAACGGTCTCAGTGTGCTCGTATGCCACAGATCTCCAGCTTTCCTATCAGAGTCTCAGAAGAGGCGACGTTTGTATTTGGTGTCACAACGCCTCCGGATGCGCAGCATCGGTCTTGTTCCACAACATCCACGCACATTTCACGAATGTGCCAGTTCGGGTTCAGTACGGGAACCAAGGTCAAAATACCAACGCGGGCTTGTCGAATCTATGCAGTTCCGGCACGTCGCAGTAGCGGGGACCGATGTGTCAGGGAGGTTGTTCGACAGGATGTCAGTGGGTACCAACGGCCGTCTGAACGACATCGGAGAGACGCCTGTCAGCTCATTGAACGCTGCCCGCACACGACGTTCG